>NZ_CEZPJD010000071.1:0-2343 GCF_983059655.1 Okeania sp. | reverse complement strand
TACTAGTATCTTAGCAGATTTTTGCTTTTTAATGTGAGCATAAATACGCTATTCACCTAAATCATAATTATGTCTATTTCTTCAAAAATATTTAGTTAAATTTAGACAATATTCTCCAAGCGTTCAACTAACTGTTGTGCTTGTATAACCCCTTCTATCTGTTCTGCTAGCTGACCATTTTTAAACAAGACCAAAGTTGGCAAAGCTTGAATGCCATACTTTGATGCCAACTGAGGATATTTATCTGTATCAATTTTAACTATCCGCAGTCGATCTTTCATCATCTGATTGACCTGTTCGAGAATAGGGGCCATCATTTGACAAGGGCCACACCAAGTAGCATAAAAATCTACCAGAACAGGCATTTCTGAATTAGCCAGTAACTCATCAAAACTATTAAACTGCTTTTTAATTGCCATCTTGAGAAAATATATACTTAACCTATAAATTATAGCGCTACGCATTAAGGTGTTTAACATGAATAAAAGCTAAAACCCTTTTGTATTCCTCTATTTCCTGTTGCTTTGCACGTAGCGCTATATTAGCTTAACTTAACAAGCCATAATCTCCTAAGATAAATTAGTTTAAACCATATAAGAAAGGATTTAATTATGGAGGCATTACCCGAAACATTACAGCGTTTGAAGGGACAAGTAGCAATAATCACAGGTGCATCTAGAGGAATTGGTCGGGCAGCAGCTTTAGCATTAGCAATGGAAGGGGCAAATGTAGTTGTTAACTATGCTAACTCTAGTGGAGCGGCTGTGGAAGTAGTGGCAGAAATAGTTGCTGCTGGTGGCAATGGGATGGCACTTCAAGCAGATGTTTCTAAAGCTGAGGATGTTGATACCCTCGTCAAAGAAGTGATGGAAAAATGGAATCGCATTGATATTTTGGTTAATAACGCTGGTATTACCCGTGATACTTTGCTTTTACGGATGAAACCTAATGACTGGCAGTCAGTAATAGACCTAAATTTAACGGGAGTCTTTCTCTGTACCCGTGCTGTTAGCAAAATTATGCTTAAACAAAAGAGTGGGCGTATTATTAATATTGCTTCTGTAACTGGGCAAATGGGTAATCCCGGTCAAGCTAATTATAGTGCAGCTAAAGCAGGGGTTATTGGTTTTACTAAAAGTGTAGCAAAAGAACTTGCTAATCGTGGTATTACAGCAAATGCAGTTGCTCCTGGGTTTATAGCGACTGATATGACTAAGGACTTAAAAAATTATGAGGAAATTATCAAGTTTATTCCTCTCGGTCGTTATGGTACACCAGAAGAAGTAGCGGGTATGATTAAATTTTTAGCTGCTGATAGTGCGGCTAATTATATTACAGGTCAAGTATTTAATGTGGATGGAGGGATGGTGATGGCTTAATCAAAGTCAAAAGTCAAAAAGCAAAAGTAAAAAAAAAGTCAAAAGTAAGAAAAATTGATAATAATGAAACAGTCAAGTGGTAGACCGATACGTCTAAAACTGTGGATTGGCTTTTTTGTATAATTTTTGTTATGGCAAGGTTTGACCTTTTTTTATAATGCAAAATTTTAAGGTGTGTTAGTCTATTGGGCTGCGTTAGCTGAACAAAGCAGACCCTAACACACCGCTTTTTTTAAGTTTGGGGTGCTTAACAAATTTGACTTCTGACTCCTAGTTTTCACCTTCTTGAAAACTAGACAAAACTAGACATTTGCCATCGGTGAGTGCAAATGATTTCGTGGGTCACCCGTTTCAATGTGTACTTGCTGTGAAAGTTCATGTTCCGCCCACAAACTATGGGTTAGGATTCTCTCTAGGGCTTTCCTCCATTGAAAAAGTTGAGTCCGGCGAATATGATGGGGTGAAATGGAGTGTTTGCTTTGTTTTTAAATTAAAGTCAAACTCAGAAGACAAACTTATTAACAACATTAATAACCTAATTATTAAATCCTAAATAAACAGAATCATCAATGACTGAAAAAAAACAATCTGTAGAACAACTAAAAGAGAAGATAAAAAATCATACTGCTATTGTCTCAGTGGTCGGTTTAGGATACGTTGGTTTGCCTTTTGCTGTGGAGAAAGCTAAGGTGGGTTTTTCAGTAATAGGTATAGAACAAAATCCTGTTAGAGCAAAAAAAGTTAATCAAGCTGAGAATTATATTAGCGATGTTAAAGATGAGGAATTAAAACAAGTTGTTGAAAGTGGAAATCTTAAAGCTTTTAATGGTTTTGAAAATATTTCTGAGGCAGATGCAATTGTAATTTGCGTGCCTACTCCTTTGACTAAAAATTTAACTCCTAATTTAAGTTATGTTGAAAGTGTTACTAGAGAAGTTGCTCATCGCTTAAAACCAGGGCAGTT
>NZ_CEZPJD010000070.1:0-17996 GCF_983059655.1 Okeania sp. | reverse complement strand
TTGCTTGTGCATAACGTATCAATTTTCGCCGTTTCATCTTAATTTGTTTGACTATAAGTTTGACGCTATAGTAATATAAGAGAATTTGTAAAAAAACTGTAGCGGTTTGGTTTCCAAATCCCATCTTCGCTTAAGTTTGAAGACCAAACCCTATTAGATAAAATATTACAAAATAAGCGCGGGTTGCTATATTTTCTCTTTTTAATACTATAGAACCCATTTGGTATCTATAACTTTGTTACTTTTAGCTAGTTACTGATTTATTGGCCGACGGTTTTTGGGGTCATTCAGTTTTGACAATAAAATTTTTCGTTACTGTTTGACTAAATGTTTCTTTTGTGGGACCAAAACTATCTCAGGACTAGACTGCTTAACTCAAACGTGTCTCCTACCTATAACTGGAAAAGCTTCCAGGAAGCCAAACCGTTGCCCGGTATAGGTAGGATGACCCGAACAGTCAAAAGCAGGCTAGTGATGCGTATGCGGACTCAATATTAATTTTTATTTTTGCGGAATGTGGGGGAGAGGATTTGTGGCTATAATAGTCCAAAAGAAAATACAAAACTTCCGGAAGGTATTTTATGACTATCCCACCATATGATGCTCGTAATCTCGTTAATAATCCGTATGCAGAATCACTGCATGAACGAGATGAAAGAAGAAACCGTGAACTGGAGGAACGGGCAAAGAATGGAGATGAAAAAGCAGCAAAAGCCTTGGATAAGCGCAGTAAAGCTGGTATAGCTATAACATTTGCTGGAGCTGCTGTTGGTATTGGTGCTGCTGTATTAGGCGCTCCTGTAACGCTTGCTGGTGGTCTTGCTGCTGCCGTTTGGATGGGAGGCAACGCGGCTCATCCTGACCGCCAATGATTTTCCAGTCTTAACCTTTGGTGATTGTAAACTCTAACATCTTCTTTGTCCGAAACTGAATTAACAAAAACTTCCTCAGCACCACGGGAAGTTTTTTTTACTGTTCTGTTCTCTGTTCTGTTTTTGCGATACAGCTCAGAGAACACGGAAAGCTTTCATAAATTACTATTGTTTTGGTAGGCTGAGATTATTGGACGATAAACTCTTCAGAGATAGGCTTCAAAATAATCGCTCAATAACTTTTGAAGCTTAAGAGAATGAACTTATAATTAACGTCTCTTCTCTTCATATATTGGTTTGCTTAAAGAAATGTGATTGGTAGTTAGTTGGGTGCTTAATAGCATGACAATGCAACTCCGGTTAGGGGCAAATATAGCGAAGTTGTCACTCTTAGGCAATATAGAAATGACACCCTTTCTATACAAAGGTTTCAAAGCTTTAAAAATCTGAGGTTTTGATTAATTTAATAAGCTTTCCCTATAAAAGTAGGCAGTATTAATGTTGCTTACATAATTTCTTTGGAACGGGCAAGATGCCAATTCCACAAAACTATTAAAATCATCTTGCATTTATGCAACGCCATTGCCCCTTTCATATCTGAACTTAAACTTTATCTCCTGCCAGATTAATGTTTTTTTGAACAAGAGTATTTTGTGGCTAACTAAAAACCGATATTTCCAAGAAAAGGGAAATCATCAGAGTCAAATATTCGGCAAAAACTTAGTTTTCTAGCTTCAAAAGTTATCTCCGCTAGTGAAATTAATGTAGATTTAGTTTTGCCAGATAAAACTCTGGTCACATCATCTATTCCTTTTGTCCATCCCAATATATACCCCTATTCAAATTTCTATAACCCTGTCAAAAAGTTTCTCATTAATGACTTTCCAGAATTAGTTAAAATACTTTCTGGATGAAATTGTACGCCCTGAATATGAGGATAATTTTTATGTCTAATACCCATAATAGTTCCATCCTCAACCCATCCCGTAATTTCTAATACTTCAGGAAAACTTTCTTTATCTATAACTAAACTATGATATCTCGTAGCAGTTATCGGATTATCTAAACCTGCAAAAATCCCTACTCCTTGATGATAAATTTCAGAAGTTTTACCGTGCATTAATTCTGGCGCAGCAACAATTTTTCCTCCAAATACTTGACCAATACTTTGATGACCGAGACATACTCCCAATATAGGTAAACTTGCTCCTAATTCTTTGATTAATGCTTGAGAAATTCCGGCATCTTCAGGGCGACCAGGGCCTGGAGAAATAACTACTCCATCAGGTTTCAACTCATTAATTTCTGCCAAAGAAATTTTATCATTACGGTAAACTTTAACATTAGCTGCCACTGCTAATTCTGAACCCAATTCACCTAAATATTGTACTAAGTTGTAGGTAAAACTATCGTAATTATCTATAACTATAATCAAAGTGTTTTACTCCTTCATTTCCTAGATATATTTAATCTCTGGATCTATGATCGATCGCTAATTTTTTTTATTAGTTATTTTGACAAATAATTTATCAAGTGTAAGATTCAGAATACTAAAGTTGTACTACTGAGCTAAAAATAAAAATAGTAACTAAACCAGAAATAACCAATTCACTATTATTACAATACTAGTGCAGGATGGCGGAAATAACTGACCAGTTACAAAATACTCAAACAATTATAAATCAATACTTTTGACTGTCCTCAGTGTGTCTTACCATTTTGAGGAAACCTCAGAATTACACACTCGCTTTTAACTTTTGACCTTTAACTTTCGCGTAGCGGCACTAGCTTCATTACAGTTATGCAAGAAATACTTACTAACTAACCAACTTCCAAAATACTTTGATTATCGCTAGAGTTCTAATTAAGTAAAAATTCAGATACTTTAAAATAATGGCAAAAACTTGTAGTATTTTTCATCACTGGCTGAGGTACTTCATAAAATTAATAGACTTACCTTACTTAAAATCTCAAGCCTTGGACCTCATTTAATCAATTAAAGCGATAATTCCTAACTACTAAAAGTATCAATAACCAGACTTAATAATGGAGGTAAAATCAGATAACTTGCGATAAGTAACGCTACAAGAGCTGAAATTAAGACTGCACCAGCAGCACAATCTTTAGCAATTTTAGCCAACTCATGGTAACTTTTTTTAACTGTTAAATCTACCACAGATTCAATAGCAGTATTTAGCAATTCCATCGCCATAACTAATCCAATAGTTAATACAATAACTGCTGTTTCTATTGGTTTTAACTCTAATAAAATACTCAAACTAATAGCAATAATACCAATGAAAGTATGAATCCGAAAATTACGTTGAGTCTGGAAAGCATAAGACAATCCTGCCCAAGCATATTTGAAGCTAATAAAAAGACTATTTGCTACTTGCCAAGATAATTCTCTATTAGGTTTAACTGTACTTTTAGAACCCTTAACTTTTGTAGCAGAAGTAGCAGAAGAATTTTTCGCTTTGTGTATAAAAGTAGCTTCATTGTAAGACATTGATGACTCATTCAGTTTCATAATTTATCCACCTCAGTTCAATTTAATAAATAAGGCCCAGATAATCAAAGACTTGCTCGACTAATAGTCTATCTAAAAAGTTCAAAAGTTACCCTTAGTCTTGTCACTTTTCTAAAGTGATTTGTTTCTCAATGGTAATTCCCACAGAATGAAGCAAAAATAATTGCTGTTTGACCATTTGTTGCCAACTCTGTTCGTCAAGATGATCCCATCCAAGTAGGTGTAGAAAACCATGGGCCGCTAGCCAAGCTAATTCAGTTGTTAATGAATGTTCCTGTTGTCTGGCTTGTCGAAGGGCCGTCTCAACAGAAATTACAATATCACCAAGATATAGTTGTAAATCAGAATCTATTACTTCTGGAGTTGGAATATTTACTTCCAGAGCTGCAAAAGCTAAAACATCTGTTGGTTGATTCTGATAACGATACTGATGATTAAGAATTTGGATTTCGCCATCCCCAGTCAGACGTAGACTAAGTTCGTAGTTTTGAGCAGGTGGAATATCTGGTTGTAGAATTTCTAGCCACTTCCGAAACCAATATGCCCAATTTTCAGAAGGTATGGGAGAAAATTCATCCTTGTCATTCTGGACTTTTAACCTTTCTACTTCTGAGGTCGAGGATGACCAGAAATAATCCTGAACACTTACTTCCAGATACAACCGTAAATTCTCCTTTCCGCTCAAAAATGTAATTTTAGTTATCGCGTTAGATAAGCAAGGCCAACCAATACACCTACAAGTGCAATGGTTGTCAAGGCAAAATGTTGTAGAGATTTACTACCCTTCCTCACCATATTTCTCATGGCCAATTTGACAAAACTGGGTTTTGCTTCAGTTGTGGAAGTATTAGTTTCTTTCTGTGTCTGTGTTTCTCTGGAGTCTTGAGTTGATGAAGATAAATTATTCATAAAAATCGATATATTTAAAGTTTTCTAGTAGTAGTTGTTTATCTAGAGCTGAGTTTTAAATTTTTGATAAAGTCGATACTACTATAACAGTAATATTGCGTTTTGTGTCTATACATCGACTCTTGATTGTTGGTTAATCAAATTTTCTGGTTTACAGTTGAAGTATTTTGGTAAAAAAGTTACTCTTTTATTAGCATTCAGCGTTTCCTTGATCATGCTATGCAAACAGATGGAGAAAATGCTTACAAAGTACAGGAGTTACTAAGGTTAGCTTGTTACCTTTTTCTTTCCTGTAGTTTAGAAGTTTCTTGTGTCGAATTAAAAATATCTGATCGCTGGCTTAATTTAGAAATTCATCTATTTGAGAGGAGAAAATTAGGGTGCATCTCATATTTGTAAAAATACTTTTTTCCTATTTTCTATTCCCTATTCCCTATTTCCTATTCCCTGTTCCCTAAAAGCGATAAATTTTTGGCTTTATTCAAAATTGAAATCCACCCGAAAATTAGGCGATCGTAATTAGACTTTATCGTAGTTGCTAATTATAGGGCTTACCGATCAAATCTCAAAGCACTCTTTCGATCGAGCTAAGTGCCTTTTTAGGTGGAAAAAAGTGCCTGGTATCACATTAAAAGCCTTCAAAAAGTTAGGATAAAAGGCAGAAGAATAACTGAAAAATCACTCTGACAAATATATCCGACTATCTCCTGTATAATTCATAGTTTCTCCTAACTCCCCCGCTCCCCTACTCCCCCGCTTCCCTACTCCCCCGCTTCCCTACTCCCTCGCTCCCCTACTCCCCCGCTTCCCTACTCCCTCGCTCCCCTACTCCCCCACTCCCCTACTCCCCTACTCCCCCGCTCCTCTACTCTATAGGTTTAAGATCGAAAAAAGTTTCAAAAATTTTCTCTCCTGTCTGATTAATTCTGGTTTGTAAATTATCTAGAAATTCGTGTAAACCAGTTTGAATTATTTCTTCTATTGTTAAATAGTCTAACTCGGAACATAAACGACCCAATACTTTTTCTACTGGATGTTTTTTTATACCTTGAGTTACTCCAATAATTTGATAGAGCGATATCTGTGTTGCACTTAAACAATATTGAATTGAGCGGGGAAACTCTCGGTCTAGTATTAAAAATTCTACTACTCCATTAGGAGTAATTCTATGTTGTTGACGTTTGCGATACATTTCATAGGCACTTGCTGACTTTAATAATGCCATCCATTGCACTTCATCTAGTGGAGTTCCAATATCTTTAATTGAAGGTAAAAGAATATAGTATTTAACATCAAGAATTCGGCTAGTTTTATCAGATCTTTCTAAAAATCTTCCCATTCTACCAAAATGCCATGCTTCGTTATGACTCATAGTAGCATCCATAATGCCTGAAAATAAATGTCCACCCATTTTTACCTTCTCAAAAAATGCTGGTAATTCAGATGTTTTTAAACCACTATTAGCCACATCTTTTACCATTAAATAAAATGAGTTAACTTGCTCCCACATTTCTGAAGAAATAATTTCCCTAATGGAACGAGCATTTTCTCTTGCCAGACGCAGACATGAAATAATAGAGTTAGGATAGTCACGGTCAAAAGTAAGAAATTGAATTACATTTTCTTCTGTTACTTCGCCATAGCGTTTTTGAAATAGAGGTAAATCTCCAGTAGTAATAACTATAGGTTGCCACTGTTGAATTACACCAGGAGAATCTAATAGTAGATTGAGATTCACATCAACAAATCGAGCAACATTTTCTGCCCTTTCAACATAACGATTGAGCCAGTAAATTGAATTTGCAACGCGACTTAACATAATTAATAAGGAAGAAGGAAGAAGGAAGAAGGCAGAAGGAAAAAGAGAAAATGAATTAATCAAAACCTAGAAATAAATCTTTGAATTGCAATCTTAAGTTTTCCTGATTTTCGACATTTTTCACAAGTAAAATTTTATATTAAAAGTTCCTCTAATTAGATTATACATTGTAAGCATTTTCTGCGGAATCCTGTACAAACAGCTATTAACATTTAGCTATCAGCAACAATAATCTCTCATATCAAACAGTATTTAAATTAACAACTGACTTTAAAGGCAAGGGAGCAAACTTTTTTAGTAAGACAATTAATAAAGCTTTGATCCTAGACTAAAAGCAATAGCTGATAGCTGATAGCTGATGGCTGACGGCTGAATGCTTACGATAAATTTATTCTGATAAAACCCAAGTATCTTTGCTACCTCCACCTTGGGAAGAATTAACTACTAAAGAACCTTTTTTCATTGCCACTCTAGTCAAACCACCAGGATGAACATAAATTTCTTTACCATATAAAATATAAGGTCGTAAATCAACATGACAACCTTCAAATTTATCATCTATTATAGTTGGAACTCTAGATAAAGATAGAGTTGGTTGAGCAATATAATTCCGGGGATTAGCTTTAATTTTTTCTGCAAATTCTGCTCTTTCCTCCGCAGTTGATTGAGTTCCTACTAACATCCCATAACCACCAGCTTCATTGGCAGATTTAACCACAAGTTTATCCAGATTTAATAACACATGGTCTAACTGTGTTTTTTCCCAACATAAATAGGTAGAAACATTAGGTAAGATTTGCTCCTCATCAAGATAATAACGAATCATTTCAGGCACATAAGCATAAATAACTTTATCATCCGCTACACCAGTTCCCAAAGCATTAGCAAGGGCAACACGACCATTACGGTAAACTTCCATTAACCCTGGAATTCCTAATAAAGATTCAGGATTAAAAGCTAAAGGATCGATAAAATTATCATCCATTCGTCTGTAAATAACATCAACTTGCTGCAAACCCTTAGTAGTTCGCATCTTTACATACCCATCTACAACTACTAAATCTCTACCTTCAACCAATTCAACTCCCATTTGTCTCGCTAAAAATGAATGTTCAAAATAGGCAGAATTATAAACACCAGGAGTCAAAACAACAACAGTAGGATTTGATAAATAAGAAGGTGCTAAATTTAGTAGAGTTTCTAATAAATAACCGGGATAATTATCAACAGGTCTAACTCCTAAAGTCGCAAAAATTTGGGGAAATGTACTTTTCATTACCCGTCGATTTTCTAATACATAAGATACACCAGAAGGGCAACGCAAATTATCTTCTAATACATACCATTGACCATCTTTATCTCTAACTAAATCTGTCCCTGTAATATGACACCAAATTCCTGAAGGTGGTTTTAAACCTATACAAGGTTTGAGAAATCCAAAAGCAGAATTAATTAACTCTCTAGGGATAATTCCATCTTGAAGAATTTTCTGTTCTCCATAAATATCTGCAATAAATAAATTTAGAGCATGAATTCTTTGCTTCAAACCTTTTTCTAAAAAATTCCATTCAGCTACAGAAATTATACGCGGTACAACATCAAAAGGAAAAATACGTTCTGTACCTTGACTATCACCATAAACATTAAAAGTTGCTCCAAGTTTTACCATAGCGACCTGTGCAGCTTTTTGTCGCATTAATAGTTCACCTACAGAGAGAGAATTAATTCTTTCTATTAATAATTGAGCTTCTGGACGAGGTTGATTTTTACTGATGAAAAGTTCATCGTAAAACTCCCCCGGAGTGTAAGAGTCAAATTGCACTATTTTTATTTATAATTTATCGACTACTTAATGATGATTAAACTTTAATTATAAGCATTTAGGATTTCAGCACTTCAGCTATCAGCTTTTAAAGGAGAAAAAAGCAATTTTATCAAAGCTTCAGAGTACGAATCTCTGGCTGAGAATATAGTAGAAGTTAAACGAATGCTTGCTTCATTTATTAAAAAGCTGAATGCGCAGCATTTCCTGCTAAATGCTTACCGTATAATTATTATATTAAGTAAGTGTAAAATTTACATAATTGATTAACAATTATTATAAATAAAATTGTTATCATATATACAATTAACTAATGATCGACTAAAAATTATGGCTTACAAATGTAATCTTAGTAATGGCCAGCAAGTTTATATTGAAAATCAGGGAATGCAAACTGTGGTAACTCTTTCTAGTGGTGGCCCTGGTCAACAACAACAGGCAAGTACAGGATTTCAAACAGGTAAATGGACTGTAGTACCCACTTTGTTTAAGACTGCTACTGGAGTAATTTTGCGTATAGAGTCGGAACAGGGACAATCTTTTGTTCAGTTGCAGGCAGGTGGAATAAGTACCATAAGTGGGATGCCCACCTTGAGCGATGCTGAAGTCTTATCCCTTCAACAAGTAGAGGCAACACCCAGCACAAGTATGCCACCGATGGAACCGATGAAACCAATGGAACCTATGAAACCGATGGAACCGATGAAACCGATGAAAATGGGCGATATGGAAATGAATATGAACCCAATGCAGATGCGGATGGGTAATATGTCGATGGAAATGGGGTCAAGTTCCTCTGCAACTTTTGGGAAGCGTTTTTGTCCCCAATGTGGCTCTCCTGTACAAACAAGCGATCGCTTTTGTTCTAGTTGTGGTTATCAATTGTAATGTTAGTCTTGAAATTTTATTTAGGCGTGTAGTTGCATTAAACGCGCTTATAAACAGATACTTTTTGATCGCTAATGATCTGAATATTAGATTACCTAGTATTACACTAAGCGCAATGGATATTTGCTATAAGGAATAGACAATATTGATAATAATTGTTTTTGTCAAAACCTATTTATCTAATTGAGCAAGAAAGTAAATTATTATTACTTTTTTTCTTGCTTTTTTCTTTTCTAAAATACTTGTCATTAATGGATAATGGATAATGGATAATTGATAATTACCTCTGGTTAAAACCGTTACGGAATTGAATATAAGGAAATATTATTTTTTTCCCTTGAAAGGGGAGAGTTTAAACCAAAATAATTTAATTATTAATTATTAATTATTCGGTAATATTCTTTTTTTATCAAATTATATAGAGTTAAAAATAATCAGGAAAATAGACAATGAAAATTGATATTGATATAATGACTCGCTATTTACATAGAATGCGAAATCAACCAGGATGGGCTTCTTTAAATGAAGTTGCGACATCTATGAATATGGATAGGGCTACATCTAGACGCTACACGAAAACAGCAGAAGAATGGGAATTAATTGAGCGTCAACATTTAGAAAATCAGCCTACTCAAATTCAAGCAACTAAGAAATTAATAAAATTAGAACCTGGAGAAGTCAGAAAAATTGTACAGGCAAATTGTCAAGATTTTTAGCTAAGAAGGAAGAAGGAAGAAGGAAGAGGGAAGAAGGAAGAGGGAAGAAGGAAGAGGGAAGAGGGAAGAGGGAAGAAGGAAGAAGAAAGAAGGTGTTTAGTTCTCTGAGATAATAGCGGGCATCTTGCCCGCACTGGGAACATTTAATTCTCAATCTCTGTACTTAACCTGCTGTAATACCAATTTGATAAATGTTTGCTACAAATAGCTAGGGTATTTCTTAGAATTTTCTAGGTCATGCTCCGCAAACAGAATTCAGAATTCAGGAGTCAGAATGAATAGATTTAATACCAGTTTTTAGGTCAGAAATTCTCTTTTTTGTCAAAGGGATATTTCCTAAAAAATCTTTTTATTGCACTGATTATTAGTAACATTTTTTTTTCAATTTGGTATAACTTTTGACTTTCTTTAATTCTTACTTTTGACTTTTGACTTTTGAATTATTAATTTGAATTCTGTGAAACGATATGACAAGATTTATCCATGACCAATTTGCTAAAGATTATTTAGAAGAATTATTATCTCAACTAGGAGAATGTCAAATTCCTCTAGAAATTCGCAGTGAAGTTAGACAAGTAGATGTGTTTTTTGCTCCATCAACTCAACCAAAAATTTCACCAGAAGCATTAGGATTATTAGGAAAATTAGCAACAACAATTTGTTTATTTGAACCCTTTAGAAATCCTGTAACAATTGATGAAATTAGGAGTTGTTTACTTAAATTATTGGAGGTAAATACAGATTTTATCCGTCGAGCAAATCGGGAAAATACCCGCCTGAATGAAAATAATTATCCGAAATTATGGATATTAACACCTACAGCATCAAAGACCATATTAGAGGGTTTTGGTGCTAAAAGTGATGATGAAAATTGGGGTTCAGGGGTTTATTTATTACCTGAATATCTGAGAACAGGATTAGTAGTAATTCATCAATTACCAAAGACCTTAGACACTCTATGGTTAAGAATTTTGGGCAGAGGTAGAGTACAACAACAGGCAATTGATGAGCTAGAAGCATTACCACCAGATAATCAATTTCGGTTAAATGCTTTATTGTCATTATCATCTTTGCGTAGTAACTTAGAAGTAAGTTCTGAATTAGAAGAACAAGATAGGGAGTTAATTATGCGTTTATCACCACTATTATTAGAACAATTAGAAACTGCTACTCAGGAAGCTACCCGAATAGAGCGTACTGCAGTTATCGAAAATTTGTTGAAATTTAGGTTTAATTCTTTAGATGAAGAACTCAGAGGAATTATTCAACCAATGTCGTCATTATCTCCAGAGGAATTTCTTCCTTTACTTTTACAATTATCACGGGAGGAATTATTGGCAAGATTTAAGAGTGAGAATTAATCCAGTTATTTAGTTACGAAAATTTCTAGGGATAAAATTATATTGACTGAATGTTTACCTTTCGCTCCAGGAAAAAACTGTATTTAATCTTTGCCGATCGCTTTTGATAAAAAGTCTGAGAAAAAGGAGCGATCGCTTTTTTCTGTTCCCTATTCCCTATTCCCTAAAAAAAGAGGTAAACCTATCTTAATTTCTATTCCCTATTCCCTGTTCCCTATTCCCTAAAAAAAATAAACTTATGCAATTATCAACTACTACTAATTCCTTAGACGCTTTTCTCCAACAACCCAATATCGAAACTTCTCCTGCTTGGGAATTTATCTATGGACAACCACAACAAAAACCGATGCCAACCCTGTTTCATTCTCGCCTCCAGCGTAACCTCGTCAATACTATTAACAACAAAACCGAAGCTTATGAAGCTATTCAGGAACTCCGGTGCATTATTCCTCCCTTATCTCCTGTACCAGATATTGTGGTTGTCAAAAGCGATCGCCTTGGGAATCAAGATGGGCCACTACAAGGTTCACCGGACTGGATAATTGAAATTCGTTCTCCGGATCAAAGCACATTAGACTTACAGAACAAGATTCTGCACTGTTTGGGTAACGGGACTCAACTTGCTTGGTTAATTGATATTCAGCGACAGCAAATCTGGGTTTGGGAGAAGCAAGAACTACCACTGGTGTTTGCTGGAACTGATGTACTGCCGACTCTTGACAATATCTCAGATTTGACAGTGGAAAAAGTAATGGCTATGACTCAACAATAATAAGGCTAGATAGTGGCTAGACACAGATTTTGCCACAGATATACGGATGATGCCATTTCAGTTATCAGTTATCAGTTATCAGTGAACCTCCTACTAAAGTCGGAGGCTTGAAATACTGAATCGATTTTTTTTCATCCCCTTAAAAGGGGAAGCTTGAGACCTGATTTTTTGGTCAAATGATTAATCTGTATTATTATGGATAATTTGTTCGCGGTTTTCTGTGGCTTCTTGACGAGTTCGAGAAACCCATTCTTGAGCATCTTCTCCTACTAAAGGATAAATTGCTTTTCCTTGAATTTCACGCCATTTACGCCGAGGTTTAGGGGTTGAATTATCATTTATTTGAAGATTATTTGATAAATAACGCATTAATTGAAGTTTTTCTTCAACGTTTAACTTTTCTGATTTACTGATTAACTCATTTAATAATTCTTGAGACATAATGAATGATACCTCCTTACATTACCGAAAAATTTTGGTTTAAAGCCTCCCCTTTTAAGGGGATAATAAATAAAAATTTTCATAATTAGTCAATCCTATCCGCTTTCAAGGAGAGGTAATTATTCATTATTCATTATTCATTATTAATTGTTGAATTACTTCCATACAATTTTTCTTTACCACCTAAGCAATATTGCCAAATCACAACTACTGCCCAATGAATAATTACTACAACCCACAAACAACCAGTTAATTGATAAGCTACTGTACATACTAATCCTAAAATTCCTGTCAATGTCAAAAAAATTGGTTTCATAAAAGTTGGGTTTCCCTGGGGATGGAAAGTTAGAGCATTTATTGGATGATAAATAATGAATAAAAATAAACTTAATGCTGCCCAAAAACACCACATAATAGTTGAAATTTTCTCAGTGGGATGAGGCAATAACAAAACTCTAAATATCGACTCTTCTATTAGAGATGGCATAAAAAATATTGCTATCAACCCCAGAAATAATTCTTTGAAATTACGAAAGCTTTGACTAACTCGTAAAAATCTAGAATTAAAGCCTAACGGTAAGGCGATCGCTCCATAAATTAACAATGTCATTCCTACCACTAACCAATCTTGACTATTGATGGGACGAGAAGCAAATATTAGACGTTCAATTAAGGTGGAAATCATAGGAAACTGCTCTAAAGTTTATCGAAATACTGCTGTTATATTAGGCGAGTGTAAATACTACGACTAATCCTAACAAAAAGCATAAACACCAAAACAACCAGCGAAGTTTTTTCGACTTAACAGGAGGATGCCAAGCTTGGTAAAATTCTGGGTAGGAGAGAGTTTTGGCACAATTATAGATTACTTTGCAGCATTCCTCAAGGCGATCGCTATTATCTCTGTAACCTTTTGCGGATAAGTAGTCTTTTAATGATGTTATGACTCCTACCATCTGCTCTTCTGCCAAAATTTTCTCTAAGCTATCTGCTGGTCGCCAGATAGCATCGCTATCAGAAGCAGAACCCAACAATTGCAGCAAACCATCAATCACTTTCTGATTGCCTGCACCAATTTCCTCTAACATATGCGCTGCTTGCAAGTGAGTATAATCATAGGAATCGGAAGTAGACCCCAACAAATGCAGCAAGCTATCAATCGCTTTCTCATTGCCTGCACCAATTTTCTTTAACTTATGTAGTGCTGTGCTGCGAATATCACAATCAGAAGTAGACTCCAACAAATGCAGCAAACCATCAATCGCTTTCTGATTGCCTGCACCAATTTTCTTTAACACATATAATACTTGCGTGAGAGTCTCATTGTTTGAAGTAGACTCCAACAAATGCACCAAAGCATCAATTGCTTTCTGATTACCTGCGCCAATATCCCCTAACATATACACTACTCGCCTGCGAGTCTCATTGTCAGAAGTAGACTCCAACAAATGCACCAAAGCATCAACCACTTTCTGATTACCCGTGCCAATATACCCTAATATAATTTTCTGTAACGCATATAATACTTGCATGAGAGTTTGATCATCAGAAGTAGACCCCAACAAATGCACCAAAGCATCAATCGCTTTCTGATTACCTACGCCAAGCTCCCCTAACCTATATACCGCGAGCCTACAAGTCAAATCATCAGAAGTAGACTCCAACAAATGCACCAAAGCATCAATCGCTTTCTCATTGTCAGAGTCAATTCTCCCTAAGCTTTCTTTTGCTTGCCTGCTAGTCTTATCATTAAAAGTAGACACTAACAAATGAACCAAAGCATCAATCGCTTTCTCATTGCCTACGCCAATTTTCTCTAACGTATATACTACTCGCAGGCGAGTCTCATCGTCTGAGGTAGATCCCAACAAATGCACCAAAGCATCAATCGCTTTCTCATTGCCTGTACCAATTTTCCCTAAACTTTTTGCTGCTCGCCTACGAGTCTCATCGTCTGAGGTAGATCCCAACAAATGCACCAAAGCATCAATCGCTTTCTCATTGCCTGTACCAATTTTCCCTAAACTTCGTGCTAGTTGCTTGCGAGTCAAATTATCAGAAGTGAACCAAAACAAACGCATCAAAGCATTAATTGCTTTCTGATTGCCCACGCCAATTTTCCCTAAACCTTTTTCTGCTTGCCTACGAGTCTCATGGTCTGAGGTAGACTCCAACAAATGAATCAAAGCATCAATCGCATACTCACTGCCCACACCAATTTTCCCTAAACTTTTTGCTACTCGCCTGCGAGTTATATCATCAGAAGTAGACTCCAACAAATGAACTAAAGCATCAATCGCTTTGTGATTGCCGGAGTCAATTTTCCCTAAACTTTTTTCTGCTAGCCTGCGAGTCTTATCATCAGAAGTAGACTCCAACAAATGAATCAAAGCATTAATTGCTTTCTGATTGCCCTTGCCAATTTTCCCTAAGATAGATACTGTCC
This sequence comes from Okeania sp., assembly GCF_983059655.1. Classification (NCBI taxonomy): domain Bacteria; kingdom Bacillati; phylum Cyanobacteriota; class Cyanophyceae; order Oscillatoriales; family Microcoleaceae; genus Okeania; species Okeania sp. Next base: position 3,420 of record NZ_CEZPJD010000070.1, on the reverse strand, counting down.
GCCTGCAAGTTTTATCATCAAAAGTAGACTCCAACAAATGAGCTAAAGCATTAATTGCTTTCTGATTGCCCTTGCCAATTTTCTCTAACATATATGCTGCTAGCCCGCGAGTCTCATCATCATACTTAAACAAATGCACCAAAGTATCAATTGCATACTCATTGCCCTTGTCGATTTTCCATAACATATATGCTGCTCGCCAGCGAGTCTTATAATCAGAAGTAGACCTCAAAAAATGCACCAAAGCATCAATTGCTTTCTGATTACCTTTGCCAATTTTCCTTAACGTATATGCTGCTAGCTTGGGAATATCATCATCAGACCCAAAAAAATGCACCAAAGTATCAATCGCATACTCATTGCCCTTGCCAATTTTCTCTAACATATATGCTGCTAGCTCGCAAGTCTTGTCATCAGAAGTAGACCCCAACAAATGCACTAAAGCATCAATCGTATACTCATTGCCCTTGCCAATTTTCCGTAATGTATTTGCTGCTCGCCCACAGGTCTTATCATCAGAAGTAGACCCCAACAAAAGCACCAAAGCATCAATCGCTTTCTGATTACCCTTGCCAATTTTCTGTAATGTACGTTGTGCTATCCAGAAGATCTTATCATCAGAAGTAGACCCCAACAAAAGCACCAAAGCATCAATCGCTTTCTGATTACCCTTGCCAATTTTCTGTAATGTACCTGCCGCATCCACGAGAGTATTATCATCAGAAGTAGAACCCAACAAAAGTACCAAAGCATCAATCGCTTTCTGATTACCCTTGCCAATTTTCTGTAATGTACCTGCCGCATGCACAAGAGTCTTATCATCAGAAGTAGAACCCAACAAAAGTACCAAAGCATCAATTGCCTTCTGATTACCTTTCCCAATTTCCCTTAATGTATACACGGCTTCCTTGCGAGTATAATAATTAGAACTAGACTCGAACAAATACACCAAAGCACCAATCGCATACTCATTGCCCTTGCCAATTTTCTTTAATGTATGTGCAGCTTGCCCACGGGTCTTCGCATCAGAAGTAGACCCCAACAAAGGCAGCAAAGCATTAATCGCTTTCTGATTACCCTTGCCAATTACCTCTAAGAAAGATACTGCTGACATACGAGTCTCATAATCAAAAGTAAACTTCAACAAATGTACCAAAGCATCAATCGCTTTCTGATTACCGGAGTCAATTGTCCCTAACTGATATGCTACTCGTATGCGAATCTTATGATCGGAAGTAGAATCCAACAAATGTACCAAAGCATCAATCGCTTTCTGATTACCAAAGTCAATTTTCCATAGTGTATTTGCTGCTTGTATGCAAGTCTCATAATCAGAAGTAGAACCCAACAAATGGACCAAAGCACTGATAGTATTTTTTCTTGGGATCTCTGGTAAAACATCCTCAGCGTCTATTTTTATTCCACTGAAACCATGACCCCAATCAACTACTTTCTTCACTATTTTATCAATTTGGCTACACTTGGGAAATTCAGTAATTCCAGCAGCAGCCAGATTATAAGCCCGATATTCATAAAAACCCCTATCTAAATTTTTTTCTTTTGTCAAAAAGTATTTACACCCATCCTTAAATTCAGTTAAAGCTTTAATAAACCCCTCTTTCTCTTCCTCCTCCACATACTCTCGTCCCAACCACAACAAAATCACCTGCTTCCACTGCGACTCAAAAATTCGATAACGTCTCCCCTTCACAGGTTTATTCTTGTGTTTGCGAGGCAAGAAAAAATCCCAATCATCAACCGCCAGAGCAGCAAAATATTCCTCAAACGTGGCATGAAAAAAAGCATAAACCTTTTTCGTCGGTGACTCTGCTGCCACCCCTACATTATTCAACCATCCAATTTGCAACGCCAGATAAAACAGAGAATTTTCATCATCCGCATTCCCCAACCTCTCAACAATAAAATCCTGACGCAACCGAAAACGACTCCCAATAGAGTCAATATCATCTTTCGCCAACCTACCCAACGCCAAATTTAACTCCCGTCGCTTGCTTTCCTGAATTGGAAAAAGAACAGACTTCCACCGATAAAACTGCTCCACAAACTGACCATACAATTCCGCCTTCGTCTCCGGCAAACTTCCCTCATATAACTGCCAACTCCGACACAACAGCGCTAACCGCAGAGGATTTTGCACCAAATCTCGCACCCGCGCTTTTTCCTCTTTACCCAATTCCACCTTTAAGCGATCGCCCTTACTATTCTCCCCCCTTACAAAGTCTTGCTCTTGCTCTTGCTCTTGCTCCCCCCTTTCAAAGGGGGGTTGGGGGGGATTAAACCGGGGTTGGCGAGAATCAAACCAATTATCAATAAACTGCTCCACCTGCTGAGGATAATCAAAATCCAACAACCGAAAAGTCTCAAAATCAGACAAAGCATTCACATCCGCCTGCCAAACATTCAGACGACAAGTCAACACCACCCGCGCTTTACCCACCCACCCCGAAAGTTGACGAGAAATATTTTGCAAAGTCTGACTACCAGAAGTAGCAATTTCATCCACCCCATCCAACAACAACCACACTCGCCCCCGTTCAAATTGTTCGGTAAAATTCTCCCCCACTTTCTGACGCTTATCTGGAGGAAAACGCAGCCAAGAATTCAACAAATAATCCTCAAAACTCCGCAAATTCCCACCTTGAGTCAAATCTGCCAAAGAAACCCATACAGGCAAACCCAACTGTTGCTCTAATATCCAATTCGCAATAGTTTGTAGCAGAGTAGTTTTTCCCGCCCCCGGTTCCCCAATTAAAGAAATTCTTTTACCTTGTTTTTGCTGTAAAATCTCTTTTAAGAAAGTATTGTGGGTAAATCTTTGCTTTTCCTCATATTGGGGTTCATAAAGTTTCGTTCCCTGTTCGGGAGATAACCCATCTTGTTCTCGTTTCTCCGACTTTTTCCGTTCCACCAGTGCCAGGGGAACATAAATTTGTTCTCGGTGTTTTTTTGCCTCCTCATCATCGTGAAATAGGGAATTACTGGTAAGTTGATTATTCAGCATTTCCCGACAAATATCTTGCCATTCCTTGAGATTCAATTCTCTGCCCTGTTCAGGCAAAGTCAGTCAAATAGTAGTTCGTTTGTCAATTTTGCCAATTTTGATTGTGCCGCCAACTATCCCATCTTTTCCCATCTCATTTTTTCCAATCGCTATCCCACCTTTTTCCGCCTTAATTTCTTTTGCTACTATGTCGGCATTCTTTTCAGATTCTGACTCCAGAGACTTTAACGCTTCTCTAATTTCTGCCACAACCTCAGTCAACTTTGGATGAGAATTTTCTTCTACTGCCGCTGCCAACTCCTGTATTGTCCGAGCAACATCAGGATTTTCTGCTGCCTCCTGCATTTCCAAAACTGCCTGACCATAATCCAAAGGTTGCTCCGAAAATTGTTCAATAG
>NZ_CEZPJD010000069.1:0-18316 GCF_983059655.1 Okeania sp. | reverse complement strand
ACTTTTAAGAAGAAATCGTAGGGTTGTTGGACTATACATATTAATATGACCGTATAACTTCCAGCATTTCTGTAGCAATATCTGTGGCGATCGCTTTATTGCCAAACTTTTTAACAATTTGTGCCTCATGTCCACCTTTACCATCACCTATAGTAACTATTTCACTGGGTGCTATATGTCGAAAGAACTTTTCCATTTTATAAAGGGGGTAGTTTCTCGACCAACCATGGGTATTTTCTACATCTAAATAGTTAGCAGTTTTATCCTCTGCTACCATTTTTGCAAAAGATTCACGGTGGCTAGATTCTTGTTTAGTTTTTAAGTTTTCGTAATTGTTCATTTTCTACAAAATTGCTAATTTTTTACAAGATGAAAAACGCCTAGACATCAATAATAATTATCACCAAAAATTGCTGAAAAATCTGGTTGATAAGATGTCCTCAGTTTATGATAAAAATTTGCATTAAAATAATGCAATGGAGCTACATCAACCACACCAAAACGATGAAAAATATCGGCTAACACATGAATAAATTTTGCTCTGTATTCTTGTGCTTTATCGATATGCTTTTGTCTAATACGCTGTGGATCGCGTGGATTTCGGACAAATTCTTCTACTGCTGAAGCAACTGCATCTGGGGTAGGCTCGCAAACAATAGAGTTGTATTCGTCATACCAAACGTCACGCCCTCCTTTTGATGGTGTAGAAACAACAGGCAACCCACACAAAAGATATTCACTTGAGGAAAAACAAGCTCCTTCTTCTGCGGATAAAATCAAACCACAATGAGCTTGATTAATTTTTTCACATACTTCTTCTGATGATAATTGGCGATCGTTTAAATATTTATGGGGAGGAATTTCTGAAGCAGTATTTCCGTGATTATTTCCTGCTACAAGTGCTAATTGAGATACTTGAGAAGCGAGAAAATGTCTTTTAAATGCACTGCGACGACCTACATAAATAGCATTATAAATTTTATCGATATTTAGAGGTCGCATTACTAAGTTTTCGTCAAGCCAAGCATTCTGATTAATTACATCCCCTTGAAAATCTTTTGCTGCAAAATTTTCCATTTCTAGGGGACAATTGTATAGAAAGAAAAATTGTGTTTTATCTAAGTTCAGCAGGGAAAAAATAATATCGGCTTCTTTAGCAAAGGAAGGGCTATGATACCAACCACAATAAACGAAAAAAAAGTCAGTTTTGCGAAATTTTTGATGCCATTCAGACATCCATTTCCAATTGTGTTGGATATTTTCTATAATAAAAATTCTGCATTTTTGACTCTCGTAATACACCCTGAACGGGAAGGCCGGGTTCGGCCAAGTATAGGAGGGTTTAAAGTCATGTTTGCCGATATTTTTAGTTTCTGAATTTACGACTTTCATAGAGTTTTTTGCTTCTAATTATTTTACAGCAGATGGTATGTGAGGTACAAATATTAAGGTTTAAATTTATTTTTGTAGTGCGAGCATCTTGCCAGCTATTCGTATACCTGACTGAGATGAAATGATAGATAATTTCAAACAAAAAGAGATTTGACAAAATCAATGTTTTCGTTTTTCCTCATTTTATGATAAAAATTTTTTTGGAAATAGCTTGATGCTTCGACATCAACAACTCCAAAGCGGTGAAAAACATCAGCCACTATTTGAATAAACTTTCCTCTGTATTCTTGCGCCTTCTCTATATGTATCTGACGAATGCGTTGTCCGTCAGGAGGATTTTGTACAAATTTTTCTACTGCTAGCGCAACCGCATCTGGTGTTGCCTCACAAATAATGGAATTATGTTCGTTATACCAAACGTCACGACCTCCCACAGAAGGTGTTGATACGACTGGTATGCCACACAATAGGTATTCGCTGGAAGTTGGGCAAGCTCCTTCTTCTGCGGATAACACTAAGCCACAGTGAGATTGATTGATTTTTTCCCACATTTCTGCTTCCGAAAGTTGTTGCTCATTTATATATGTGTATAGCGGTGTATCGGCAAAAGCTTTTCCATGATTAGCTTTTGTCACCAGCGCTAATGGGGAAACTTGAGCTGCTAGTTGAGGGCGTCTAGATTTCTTGTTAAATTCCACATAAATGCCATCGTATATTTTCTCTTTTCCAATGTGCTGTAGGATATTGCTCTCATCAAGCCAGGCATTTTGGTTAATGATATCTCCTTGAAAGCCTTTGTGTACAAAGTTTTCCATTTCTAGAAAAGAATTATACATGAAGAAAAATTGTTTCTTATCTAAATTCAGTACGGAAAAAATAGCCTCTGCTTCGTCAGCAAAAGCAGGACTTTGATACCAACCTGTCATCACGAAGAAGAAATCTGTTTTCCGAAAACGTTCGTGACATTCGGCCATCCATTTCCAGTTATGCTGGATGTTTTCGATGATGAAAATTCTGCATTTGGGACTATCATAATATAACCTGAATGGGAATGTGGGATTAGGCCAAGTGTAGGATGGTTTGAAGTCTTCTTTGGTTAATTTCTTAGTTACTAACAAACTAACTGCTTTCTTTAAACCTTTAGATGCTTTAGTTTTTGCTTTGGTTGCTCCCAGGTCGCCTGACGCATATTTGAAAAATAATTTCACAATGTCGTAGACAAAACAGTCTGCTCCATACCTCATCCACAGTTGTTTGAGTGCATAACGTTTTCTTTGGAGAAGTTCATCGTCTTTTTGTATTTCTGCCAAGCGATCAGGCAGCGCTTTGATATCTTCTAATTTTTCTGAACAAGTAACTGTTGCTTCATCCCAGAGTGCGCGATCGCCAGGGGGTAAGTAAGTGTCAGCTAAAACAACTGGTATTGCTCCCAAACCAATAGCTTCCCATAAACGAATTGAATTTGGACCAGATCCGGATGGGCAAAGGGCAAATACACTTTGTTGCATTACTTGTTTAAATTCTTCTGATGCCAAGATGTCTACAAGACCATCAGTTTTTTCCACCTTTTTGAGAATTTGATGATCGTAGACAATAGAGTTGTAATGCCATTGATTTCTTGCTATGATTAATCCTCGGTTATCATCTGATAAATAATCAATAATTTTGGTTCTTGAATCTGTTAAATAAAATTTGTTTGGGCGAGTTCCCACAAATGAGTATAAATATTTCTTTTCTGTTTCTTGGGCTTCAATATTAATTGCTTGTACCGGGTAAAGTGGGAAAGGATGCAATGAAATATTTGGATAAGAAGGGAGAACATTTTGGTCTTTTGTTGTATGTGACCAAAAAATATCAGTTATACCAATTTCGTCAAAAATACTTTCAAATTCTAACATTCGGATATGTTGACAAACTGTGATAATTTTTTTGTATTTTTTCAGTTCATCTTGAAAACTACTCAGTTTTTCTATTAATGTGTTTACTTCAGTTTTATCTTGACTGTGGAGCAATTTATCAATTAGTGTTGCCCAAGGAAATCCAAAATAAACTACATTTCTATTACAATTCTCTTTTATTAAAAATTTATTTGCCATTTTATAGGCATATTTTTCTGTGATTGCCGGGTACTGCCAATCGGAATCAAATGCTATGACATTATCTATAGTTTTCTTTTCATTGATTTTTGGTAGATCACTACTTTCTGATTTTTCTGTTTGTTTTTCTTGACTTTTTTTATTTAAAGAATCCCATGTTTTATTAATTTGTAAGCCACTCAAATTAGATGTATTTAAAGTCCACAAATCTATTTGTAATTTAGATGGTTCATTAATGACAACACTTGGATATACCCATGCTGTACCACCTAAAATAGTAGTATCACCGTATTTATCGTAATATCTTAACTGACTTTCCTGAACGTGTACTGTTTTAATATGATGACAGGGATTATAAACTTGAGCGCCATGAATGGCAAATAAGTAAGCAATTTTATTATCACAACGAGGCACTCCTAAAGAAAATCTCAGATAGCTTTTAAAGGATTCTGTAAAGTTAAATTCTCCATAAACAGCCCAAACATCTTGTGACCAATGAGGGTTTTTATGTAATGTTTGATTTGAGGCTTCTTTTTCATAACGACTTAAAGCTACAAATGCTTGCGGATCGGCAGAAAATATTTCTCTGATTCGGGCAATTGATTCATCAAAATAAATATCAGTATTGGCAAGTATTGAAATTTGATTCTGACATTTTTTCTTGGTTAATTCTACCCAATCAAGATAAGTTGGTCTGGCAGATATTCTGACAATTTCAATTTTGGAACTTTCCGCTTCTGGAATATGATTATCATCTATGATTAAGATTATTTTTTCAATTTCATTGCACTGTATATTTTTTTTCAGACAGTAAATTAATTCATCTTGTCTTTCGGAGTGTTTCGCTTTGTAATAGGGCATAAATAAGATAATTTTTGGCTTTTTAGTAATTGCTTTTTGATAGCTAATAATTTTTTCTTGAGAGTCTTTGATTTTCTCTTGTTTAAAACCTGATTCTCGGCCTTCAAAATTATCTGTCCACCTCTGCAACTGCCATAAAGCTTGCCCTAAACGGAACAAAACCTGACTCGAATCCCCAGATACAAGCACCGCTTGACGATAATATTCTACCGCCTGTGACCATTGCCCCAAATTACTGAAAGCTTCTGCTAAAGCTAAACAACAATCACTCCCATTAGAATTAATCTCTAAACTATGGCGATATAATTCTACTGCTTCTAACCATTGTTGCTGCCCAGATTTAACTACTCCTAAATAATAATAAGCTTCTGCTAAATGGGAAGTCTCGCAGGAGTCAGAAGAATATTGAATCACCTGGTGAAGATACTCCTGTGCTTGTGACCACTGCTTCAAGTTGACTAATACTGCTCCCAAACCAAGATAAAACTCAGGCACATCTGTTTTTAGCTCAACGGCCTGATGCAAATATCTCACAGCTTCTTCAAATTGACCCTGGTGGCGCAACAATTCCCCCAACTTGTAGAAATACCAGGGAGCTTGAGGGTTTATAGTTACTGCTTGTCGATATATTGCGATCGCCTTATCCCAATCTTCCAACTCCACTAAAATATCTCCCAATTTATAATAACTCCAAGGAAAATCAGGATTTAATTCAATAGCTTTACTGTAGGCATTAACAGCTTCTTTCAACCTTTCCAATTTAACTAAAACATCTGCCAAATTATTATGAGACCAACAAAAATCTGACTTTAATTCTATGGATTTATTATAAGCAGCAACTGCTCCTGATAACTCTCCCTTTTCTTGCAATAAATTACCTAATTTATGATGTACTTCCCATAATTCATGATTAATTTCAATTGCTTTTTTATAAGCCTTTATAGCCTCTTCTTTTTCTCCTTTTTCTACTAAATTATCGCCATTAACGTGATAATCATCTGCCAAATTAGAGTTGACTATAACTGCATTACTAACAGTAGCGATCGCTGACTCCTGCTCCCCTTTTATAGCTATTTTTTCTAACGGATGATCGGCTATTTTTAACTTTTTGCTAGGTTCTATTTGCTGTTGAGTATTAATTTTTTTTTCCTGAAACCGATCTTCTGCATCTGCCAAAGACTGTCTTGCTTCTTTCCAGTCAGGAGCTAATTCAATTGCCTTGCGATAAGCAGCGATCGCTTCTTTCCATTCACTTTTTTTTGCGAAAACTTTTCCTAAGCTAAAAAAATGTTTTGCCTGCTTCAAATTGATTTTTTGTTGTTGTGTAGTTAGGGGAAAATTTGTTTGAGTTTTTGGTATCATCATTTATTGGTGGGTCATTTCAGTTATCAGTTATCAGTTATCAGTACCTCTACAATAAGGAGGTTTGAAATACTGAAGTTGATTTTCTTCGATTGGATATGGCGATAAAACCCGCTCTTGCAGAGCCGCTCTGCTTTATATATTCTGAGCAAAACACTATCCATCGACCGCTTTTCATCCCCTTAAAAAGGGAGGCTAGAGACATTCTTACGCACCCTATATCTTCAAAAAGTTACCTTTTAACAAATTACTACAAATCAGTATTTGGGAATTTTTTAATATTTCTACACCCTACTCCAATCAATCCCTAATCATAGCTTTTGGCGATTAACTAACTAGGCTAAATTCACTCTATTTTTAATATTTTGCTCTTACTCTAAAAACACTAATTTACAATAAAATCCGGAAATAATTGATTAATTAAGGAACAGGAAATAACATAAGTTAAGGAGATTTAAAAAGGACTGTATTTTTTAAGCAGGGAAAAGGGAGCGGACTAAAGATACAAAAATCTCTATAAATAAATTCCAGGGATTTGAAAAAGATTGTATTTTTTTGATTACATCGGTTTTCATTTCGGTAGAATATAGTAGTAGGTAAATGGCCATTTACTAAGGCAAAGCTGTGGCTTTATATGTTATGGAAAAAATCCGGAAACATCAATATTACTAAGTATTAATTAATAGGAGTTGATATTGTAGAGGGAAAAAAGTGCTTTGCCTAACTTACTTAAAATAATCATTTAATAGGTAGACAATGCCACAAGTTAGTGTTATTATTCCAGTATATAATAGTCCTTATGTTACTAAGGCATTAAATAGTGTCTTAAATCAGACCTATAGAGATTATGAAATTATTGTAGTTGATGATGGTTCAAGCGAACATATTCAACAAGTTTTAGAACTATACTCTAGCAAAATTAATTACATTTACCAAGAAAATCAAGGTGTAGCAGCAGCTCGTAATCGTGGACTTGAAGTTGCACGAGGAGAATTTGTAGCATTTCTAGATCATGATGATTTTTTCCTGCCAGATAAACTGTCTTTACAGGTGAATTGTTTTGATACTCAGCCACAAGTGGGAATGATTCATACTGGTTGGTGTAGAGTTAATCAAATGGGAGGAGCTATTCAGGATGTGAAACCTTGGTATCAGATACCTGTTTTGGATTTAGAAAATTGGGTGCGGTGGATGCCTATACTGTTTAGTGCCATGATGTTTCGGCGACACTGGTTAGAAGAAGTAGGAGGATTAGATACAAAATTTAAGCAAGCATCAGATTTAGATTTAGTACAACGTTTGGCACTAAAGGGTTGCGAAACAGCTTGGGTAACAGAGGTGACAGTTTGTTATCGGGAACACGATCATAATGATTCGTTAAATACTCAACTACAAGCGTTAGAGTCATGGCAAGTCCGAGATAAGTTTTTCGCACGTTCCGATTTACCATTGGGTGTGCGTAGTTTAGAAAGGGAGTGTCGTTATCGCACTTTAGTTTGGATTGCTTGGCGCTTATATTATACCGGATATCTTGAATCTACGGTTGAATATTTAGAGAAATCTTTGAGTTATTCTCCCTATTCATTGACAAAAACGGTCTCGAATTGGGTAAAAACTTTTACTAGATATAGTGCGGATTTTAGTTATGAGTTGGATACTTTAAGTTTAACTCAATCAAAACCGTGGCAGCAAATGGTTAGTTGTTTAGGAAAATATTAAAGGTTAATCAGCATGGAAGATATTAAACAGGAGTTAGAGCAGTCTCATATTCAATTATATCAGCTTTTAATTGAGTTAGAGCAATCTCACGCTCAGTTAGAGCAGATGCAAAGGGAATTTGAAGAGTCTGAGTTACTTAGAAAACAGATGCAGATAGAAATGGAGCAAATGAAATCCCAATTTGGGCATACCCAAAGTGAGTTGGAGCAAACTAAGTTAGCTTTGGAGAAAATGCAGGGTGAGTTGGATAAATATAAATATAGGGAGGCGATCGCTTCTCAGACTATTTCGGATGGGGAAAGAAAGTATAAGCAATTAGTTTGGGATGCTTGGTATGCTTATCAAAATGAGGATATTAATCGGATGGTTGATTGTTTGCAAAATTCCCTTAAACATACTCCTTTATCGCGCACTAAAATTGTATCTAATTGGGTGAAAAGTTGGAGTGAATTTTCTCAAATGAAGGGAGAGAAATTTGAGATTCATCGTTTAAATAGCTATCAGGAGTGGAAAAAGTTATTGCGACGGATGACTGTAGTTAAACCTACTGGTAGTGCAATGACATAGATTTACCGAATTATTAATTATTAATTATTAATAATTAAACAATTCATGCCTTTAAACCTCCCCTTTTAAGGGGATAAAATAAAAAATTTTCTTTTTAGTCAATCCCCTTCTTTTAAGAAGGGATAATTATTAATTTTTAATGGCTTTGTTGCATGAAAACACTTTTCAAATTGATGAACTCACGGGGTGAAAAACAAAATATGGTAGGGAGTTTTATAGAAGTTCCCTACTGTAATTTGAAGAAGGAGTTAGAAGACAGAATCAATTGTATTGGGTTTAATCCTGACTCCTACCCTTACCAATAAGACTTTTTCAGCAAGCCCGAGGTAAGCGATCAAAAAACTTTCTCCCTTTGAACTTTTCTTTCCCTTCTGCCTTCTGCCTTTCTTCGAGGAGTATTATCTCAAGTTAGATTAGCGATTTTGAGTAGAGAATGTAAAGAATTTATATCAACGAGAATATCTTTTGCACCATCATTTTTGCCATCGTTATTATCGAAATCTTCACCGATTAAATAATAGTAATCTAATTTACAATTACTGCTAATTTGCCAATACACAATATTAACATAGTAAGGCGAGAATATCTCAATTAATTTCGTTCCAGGCTGAGAAAAAATAATATTTGTTAATCCTGCTCCATGTGGAGAAATAATATTTTTAGCATTGTACAGTAAAGATGCTTGTTCTATAACTGACATTGATTCTAGGAAAACCTGCCTAAAACCATATTTTTTGAGAAGATCAACTACTTCTTCTTCATTAGCTATTCTACGTCTAGAAGCACATTTACGACTGATATATATATTTTCTTTTTCACTCTGATGATTATCTTGTAAATCTTTCAGGAAAATTTGTCTCAGAAATTTAATAGCCCAATCTTGCCCCCTACCTCCCCCGATAATTGATGGTACAATGAGTTGTTCTGCTTGAATATGAGGAATATCAGAACTATCAATAATTTTTTCTGGTGGTATTTCCAGTATTTTCAAAGTTTCTTGATTAAAGGTTGCTGTAGGGTTATGTAAAACGAAATAATTGATATCATCCCAACAAAACCCTACTTTTTGCAATAGTTGAAAACGAGGAAGAACATCAAATATCCAGTGAAAATAAGCTGTACTTCCCCATCGAGATGAAAGAAAGACAACATTTCCTTCTAGCTGATGTACATTGGGAAGATGATTTGAAGCTGGAACAGTATTACAAACTCCTGTCGATAAAGTTTGCAAAAGACTATTACTTTGAGTCAAGACTGCACTTGCATTCTGATTCGCCCAACCTCTGCCGTTAGGCAAAAAATACACTAACATATCCTTGGCAAAAACGTTCGTTTTCTGAAAATTAGGATGTAAATTTTTGCTCAAACATTTTGCTGGTGCAAGAGGAAGTTTTTCTTTTAAATAAGCTATCTCATATCTGAAATCGCGATCGCTGTTGCTATTTTGAGAGAAAGCATCTAGTATAGCCCAACTTTTATTAGATTGAGCATACTTTTCGATCAGATGAACGGGCACATTTCTGTGATAGCAAATCTGAGCATCTTCTATGTTTCCAGACTGCTCTAAAATTTTCCCCAAATCATAGCATATTTTATCAAAGCCGGGTTTCATTAGCAGTTGATTAATATAATGTTCAATTTTTTGATTGTAAGTATCCATTAAGAGCAAGTCTCCATTTAAGAATAGGTTTATTTTGAAGATTATTAGCTACTGAATGTAAGTAGCATAAGGTGTTTTCTTGATGTGGTTGGCCAGATCGGTATAGTTCTCAACAATATCTTCTAAATTATCAGAGTTAACTTTTTGTGTTACTGGTTGTATATTGATAAAATCAACTTCTAAAAAATTCATAATTTGGGCAAGTGTTTTGCTATTTGACATGACAAGTTCTTCATAAACTACTTCAAAAACTTTGTGCTGTTTAAAGTCTTTTCTAAATTGAGCTTCTGTCTGTTGCACGGATAATATATCTTCTATACATTTATCTACATCAACTTTAATTTTCGGCTGAAGTTGACTTTCTTCTGAGTTTAAAATAACTGTAGATTTCTTGTCGTTATTAGCAATGGGATGAGAAACTTCATCCTTAAGTAATTTCTGTTGAAGTTGACTTTCTTCTGGTTTTAAAATAGCTGTCGATGTCTTGCCACTATCAGCAAGGCGATTATAAAAATAATCCTTAAGTAATTTCCTTTGAAGTTGACTTTCTTCTGAGTTTAAAATAACTGTAGATGTCTTACCACTAGTAACAAGGAGATTAGAAAGATAACGCTTAAGTAAGTTCCGTCTAGTCAAATGAATTATCCTGATTTCTTTATCCTCTAAAATTGCCTGAAAAACTTCTTTGAATTCTTCTTGTAATTGACGATATTTTAGTTTAAGACCAACGGCTTTAGAATTAGCTTTATAATACTCTTTATTCCAAATATAACTATATAAGAAGTTTACCGGATTTTCTGCACGAATTTGAGCTAGTTCCTGAGATGTCTTGCCTATATAATCTTGGTATTTTTTGCCAAGATTAGGTGGTCTTTTTAAAGTAATTGCCTCTCCATGGCAAACAATTTCTGGATGAGAATTTAGCATCATTCGTAACATGGTGCTTCCTGTTCGAGGCGCACAAGTAATAATAAACTTTGTTTTAAAGTTACTCACGATTTAACTCCTAAAATTAAAATTTACTTTTCTATATAATTAGAATTTTTCTATTAAAATACATCTCCTCTAAAAGAAGTATTAGGGAAAATAATTAGGGTCTGCTGAAAAAGTCTTTTTTTAGGAGTAGGGGAGTAGGGGAGATTTTTTTTCCCAACTCTTGCTAAAAATGCTAACTTTTTGAGCATGAAGACCTAAAAATTATGTACTTTTTCAATACCTAAAAAGGCACTTACCTTGATCTGGTAATTATTTGAGATTTAATTAGTAAACCCTAATTAATAATTTGTGTACGATGATTGATTGTATTGTTTATGATTGGAGATGTCTAATTTTTCAGTGATAATTATCTTTACTATAGCAATCCGCGCAGAGGTTGCGACAAATCAAAAAGTAGATAAAAAAACTGAAACTCTTACCTGTTCCCTATTCCCTGTTCCCTCTCTTGGTGCGCGTTCCCTCTCTTGGTCAGCATTCCCTCTCTTGGTCGGCGTTCCGCAAGCGAGCTGTCGCCGACGCGGGTTCCGACCGCTTGCGTCTGTCGCCGACGCGGGGTCGCACCGCTGTTCCCTAAAAAGCAGTAAGATTTTTGACACGAATAAAATAGGATTGCTATACTATTCAGATAATTTTTGATAACGATATATACTCAGAAATAAACTACTTAAATTTTTCACCTCCATTCAGTCTATACCAAATAGAAGCTCCCCCTACTTTGTACTTATCTCTCATAAACCTTTCTGCTTGTTTTGGTAAAAACTTATGTAAAAATATACTAGAAAAAACAACTTCTATTTTAGGATTATCCAGCAGATAAGCATATAGTAAATATTGTTCTGTCCAGGTAACATTTCTTTCGATTAAATCCTTCCGACTGTAAGGAAATGGCAATCTAACATCGTGGGTATGAACCAAAACATTTTTATTAATTTCTGGCATTATCTTTAAGTAAAGATATAGACAGTCACTGCCATTTTTTACTGTATGGGTTGAATCAATAAAAAAAATGTCTCCTTCTTCTAACAAATCCACAAATTGAGGTACAGGAATGTCTTGTACAAATTTTTTGATTATTGTTTCTACCGGAGCTAATTGATAAAGAAATTTTTTGGGATAGGGTTCAATAATTACTATTTTTCCATAACCATTTTTCTTGAGAGCTTCACTAGCTACTAAAGTAGAATATCCACTTCCTACTTCTAATATTTGCTTCGGTTTTAAATACCTAACAATACAGTAATATGCCATAGCATCACTGAATGAGAAGGCAGGATTTTGCCAGAAAAAACTATTAGGGTTTTCTAGATTACCTGATAGGGGTGGATTAAATTCGTCTGCATAAGTTTGTATTTCTTCTAAGAAGTTAATAATATTCTCTTGGTTAAAAACTTGGGGAGAATGAAAAGGACCTTTTTCAGTATCCCGATATTCAAAGGAATTTTCAACCTCTTCTACAGTGGGAATTTCTGAATAAAATCTTGCGGGAATAATATGAACTCCATGACTTTCTATTTTGTGTTTGGTTACGCGATCGCACCACAAAACTTGTTTGGCTAATCTAATTAATGTCTTAAATTCCTCATCGCTTAGTTCCCTTTTTTGCTGCTTTAAATGATTGGCTTTATTCACAGTATTTTTACTCCTATGTTGTTTTTTTTAGATTAAATTTTTACTTAAATTAATTTATTTTGCTAATAATTAATCCCTATTTATCCTTTTTTTTCTCCTCATACTACTTCTTTGATAACGATATATCTTCAGGAATAAACTACTTATTTTTTGACTTTCATTAGATTCATATCAAAGTAAGCATTCAGCCGTCAGCTAGCTAATAGCTGAATGCTTATATATCAAATATAAATTCCCTTATCTTTATATAGCAATCCGCGCAGAGGTTGCGACAAATCAAAAAGTAGATAAAAAAACTGAAACTCTTACCTGTTCCCTGTTCCCTGTTCCCTGTTCCCTGTTCCCTAAAAAGCAGTAAGATTTTTGACACGAAGAAAATAGGATTGCTATAGTTAAAATAATTAGTAGCATTTATGCTTGATTTTGTATGTAACTATAAACTAATATTTCAAGAGTATTTTGCATGAATATCAAACCAACCTTCCAGCTTACTACTAATTTTTTTTACTTCTACAATGCAGTCTTTAATGTTAAGCCAATTACCAGGTAACTCTAAACCAAAAGGACCGCTCATATTACCAGTAAATTTGATATCAAGATATTTTCCTTCAAGAGGTGGGTATGGTAAAAGAGGCAAGCGACTCCCTCCTCCTTGGCTAATAATTTTAAATTGTAAATAGCCTATTTCTTGAAGAAAAGATAAGTTATCAATACATTCTGCTAAAGAATTTAAGTGAGGATTGTATTCAAAAGATAGAAAAGGGGGCTTGCGGTCAAAAAACATTAAAGATTTTATAGCAATATTATCTGCCCCTTCTATATCAATTTTTATATGGTAAATATTCTGGTAAAAATCCGATAGTAAAGAGTCTAGTCGCTCGGAAGTTACTTCGATTTTTTTGAATGTAGTGCTTCGATTTATCCGATTTAAACGATCGATGAAAATGGAACTAAGTTCGCTATTATTTGCAGAGATAAAAAAACTTAGATTGCCTTTTTGATTAGCAATGGCAATATTTTTAACTAAAAGCTTACCTTCTTGAATAAAGGGGTAACACCTTTTAGTAATATATTCACACAGTTCTGGATTTGCTTCAATTGCTATACACTTAAATCCTTTGCGCAGATAGAATTCTGTATCGTCTCCATTATGAGCGCCAACATCAACTATAATTTTATCGGTTTCTTCTATTTTATCTCGGAAATTTATTTCACTATCCTGGCAAATTTTATTAATACTGGAATCTAATTTAATCTGTCCGACAATCACAGAATTTATATGTTTTTGATAGTAAATTTTAGGCTCTAAATCAATAGCTTTTTTAAAGTAATCAGCAGCAGCTTTTAGATCGCCTTGTTTTTCAAATAAATAACCGATATTTAGATTTACCCATACTGGTTGATTTTGCTTTATTTGGGTCGCTTTAATATAGTTATCTATTGCTTTTTGATACTGACCAGTTTTATTTAGTAAATCAGCTAATTTAAGATGAACACTTGCTAATGTTTCTTGTTTTTTGGTAGAGCTACTATTGACCCTAATAGCATCCTGATAACTATTAATAGCTTCATCAACTTTATCCTGTTTTACTAAAACATCAGCTAGCTGAATATAAAACCAAAAACTTTGTTGGATAGAACTGACTTTAATAGCTTTTTTGAAATAATTTACTGCTTTGTAAAGTGATTTTTGATGACTGAATATATTACCTAAACTTGAGTATGACCAAGGAATGTTAGGATTGTATTCAATTGCTTTGTTGTAGTTTTCTATAGTCTGATTTATTTTACCATTTTTCTCTGAAATAAGTCCAAGATTATGATATAATTTAAACCAGTTTGGATTAATTTCTATAGCTTTGTGATAACAAGTTATTCTTTCTTCTAATTGATTAGTTTGAACTAATAATTCGCCCAAACTACAATAGTATTCAGTATTATCTGAGTTAATTTCTATGGCTTGACGATAAGCTGTTATGGCTGCATTTAATTTTCCTTCTTGCCTAAAATTAATACCTGCTTGAAAATACTTTTGAGCATCTAGCTGCACTTGTGACAATTCTTTTTTCATCTGAAATATATTTCTCTCGAATAATATACTGCTTATTGTTTTTTTTCTTTTCTAATTAATTAGGGTTTGTGTATGGAAAGTCTTTTTGTTAGGGTAGGGAGTAGGGAGTAGGGAGTAGGCAGTAGTTAAGAGTTAGGATTTAGGGGAGCTGTAGAAGAGGTAGTTATTCATCATTGCCCCTGAGTTTTTCTCTCATCATTAGACCTCTCCGGAAAAGAGGGAGTAGGGAGTAGGGAGTAGGGAGTAGGGAGTAGGGAGTAGGGAGTAGGGAGTAGGGGGAAATAATTGATGATTTATGCGTATGGGATTGATTTAATTTTTGATTATCACCAGATGTCTATTACCAAAAAGTGAGGTCTAAAGCCTCTGGCTTTAGTCGGAGGTACTGATAACTGATAACTGATAACTGAAATGACCCCACCCATACTCACTTTTTCCCCTCCATAAACCGAAAAGCTGGTACTTTTTCAATACCTAAAATTCTTCAAATGAATATCTGTTAATGCTTTGATATTTAATCAGCAAACCCTAATTATTAATTATTGAAGCTCTCTTGTATTCAGAATCTTGATAAATATACTCTTCGGTATATTCTGAAAATGTTACCATTTTACCTAATCCTTTTGATTTGTAGAGACTATTGATAGATACAAATTTTAAGTTTAGTTGTTCGATAACACTAGGATAAATCGGAACTTGTGTTCCTCCTAAAACTTCTTTTCTCAATGGTTTTTTATCTTCAGGTATAAGAGGCATATTCAAGATTCTTAGAATCTGATTTGCTACTTCAAAACCAATTAGATCTGTGGGATGATTTATGGTATGAAATAATTGTTGAGTCTGATAATTATCTTGTATATAATCAGCTATTTTGATATCCGTTAATTGTTCTCTTTTTTTAGACTCTTCAATAGTATTATTGAGAGAACTAAATAGTATTTCTTTTTCGTAAAAATCTTTCCTTGAAAGTTCATTCAAAATTTTTGAATAGGGTAATTTTTGCTTCAGCATTTCATTTAAATTACCATCCCCATAGGGAAATCGTTCTGGAAAACTTTCTTGTTGAATTTTTTTGTAAGGGTTAAGTGAATGCTGAGGCCAATATCCTGGAAAATATAAACGTGGAAATGAAATAGAAAGACAGTCTGGAGGTAATCGACTAAGGATATATTCAGTACTACATTCTTTATATTTGCGGTCTAAAGGCTGGTATATAAATAGCTTGGCTTCTTTCAAAATACTATCTGGAATGATCGAATTATTTTGAATTGCCATATAATTCGACGGAACTTTATCTAATTCAACTTGAAAATTCTTATTAAAATCATCTGATAATTTTAGAAATTCCCAAATTAAACCACGTTGACAATTAGTATACATTAAACAATTCATTGTTTGATTTTCTGCCTGTATTATTAAATATTTGGTTATAGATTAGGGTGATTTTTTTTCTTGTTCCCTAACTTATTTATAGCTTTTCCAAAAATCGTGAGTTACAGTTATCTTTTGATCTTTTTATTCCCTGTTCCCTATTCCCTATTCCCTCAAATCTAAAATTTTGTACCTCATAAGTGTGGGAATTGCTATATTTGATATTTTTACTTTCCTACTCCTACTACTTCTAATTTTTCTGTCAACTTCTCTGTTAAAATTATATCGGCTACCTTCCATAGCATTCGGTCTAATTTATTTCCTTCTTCCAGCTCATTTACTATTTCCTTTCCTAGCTGTACTTCCAGTTTGTTTTTCACTTCTTCCTCTGACTTGATCGTTTTTTTATTAGTACTATTCAAATAACTATATTCTAGATTTATCCCTGGATAATCTTCACTCAATATTTGATTTGCTAGCTCTAAAGTTGCTTCATACTTCTCTACTGTACCAACTACAGCATTGTCTTTTATATTTTGAATAGCCACTTCTAAATCCTGTTCTTTAGGAATTTTATCCCCCTGAATTTTCTCTTTTCTCGCACAATAATAAGTTTGATAATTACATAACATTGTAGGAGTTTGATCCAACCTCCATCTGACATATCCCTGAAAATCTAGTTCTTTTGCTTTTATTGCCCCTGGTGTTTTAGCGTTTTGTTTTCTCTCAAACTTATAAATTGATTCTACTCTTGCTAATGGGTTTCTTAGTAAGATAATAGATAAAGTTTGATATTCTGTCCCTTGAGGAGGAGGCAGACAAATATGATGCCCTGATATTGCTAAAGTTTGAGGATTTTCTAAGATAAATTTTGCTAAATAATCTTGTGTCACTATCTGACCTGATGGTAGTTCGCATTCACAATATTTGTCTCCAAAATACTTTTTCAGAGCATATTGTAAAGAAGTCCCTGCATTTTTAAATATATGATGGTGAATTAAGATTGTTCTTTTCATTTTTAACTACAAATTTTAGCTTGTACTTTTTGATATTGTGGAACGGATGACTTAAATCTTAAAGCTTCTTTCAGATAATTATTAGTAGTTTGTTCCCTCTCTTTATTTTTTGCTACAGCTGCTTCTAAATTAGAGATAAATAAGGTTGAATTAGGATTAAGTTTCACAGCTTGACGATAATGAAATATCGCTTCTTGATATTTTCCTTGTTTAACTAAAAATTCTCCTAATTTATAGTAAGACCAGTGAAATTTTGGATTTAAAGAAATAGCTTTCTCATAACAGTTCATAGCTGCTTCAAATTCGCCTTTTGTCTCTAAATTTTTCCCTTCTAGCAAATATTCTCCTGCTGTTTTACCTCGTTTAATATTAAAGTGAACCAAAATAAAACCTAAATCTCTTTGGTCATCACCTAATCCTTGCTGTTTGGGATTCCAGACTTTTTCACTTATTACTTCAATTTTAATTTTCTGATAAGCAGCTAAGTTTACAGGTATTGAGCAGTTAAATATTTGGTTTCCGGGACTACTAATTTGTTTAGTTTCTTTATCTACTTTCAGTGTGATTTTGTTGCCTTCAGGAAATCGATCGGAAAGATATCCTTCTACTTCAATTTCTTGGATAGGATATTCACTTTTGATAGTAAAACTTAGTTCTTTCCCTACCCACATATCATCAAATAAGCCAATTACTTCACTAATTTCTTTGACTGAACCTTTGATGGGAAGATTTGTTTGATTAGCTTGCATTTTTCGACTCCTTTTTATATAACAACTATTGAGGTTTCTATTCCAATAATCTAAAAATTTTTATTGCTTCAGGAAGCTGAAATATTGTTACAATATTTGACTTAGCTAATTTCTCGGATGTTAATGATGGGGTAAGCATTTAGCTATTAGCTATCAGCTCTCAGCAAAAGAAAGGAGTTTTAATAAAGATACACTTTCAAGCAAGTTTTTATAGTCAGTATAAATGCTGACTTACAGTACTTTTGAGGATAGTGAGGTACACTTACAGAACTTTCGTATTCCCTGTTCCCAAGAGCAATAAAGCTTTGTACCTCATCAACTAGAAAACTGCTGTAATTAGGGTTTGCTGAAAAAGTATGAGTGGTAAAGAGAGGAGTCAGGAGTCAGGAGACAGGAGAAATGAGAATTTACAAGAGGTAGGAGTAAGAATTGTACCTTAATTTTTCTACCCAAATCTTGACCAAAATCCGCTAATTTTTGAATTATTACCACTTAAAACCTCGAACTTTTTGATACTTAAAAATTCTAAAATCTTTATCTATAAAGACTTTTATATTTAATCAGCAAGCCCTAATTAGTAAAGCTTTTATCTAAAATTAAAAGCAATAGCTGAAGTCCGCAGTTTCAACCTGATGAGGACTGTTTACCGAAAAATTGTGGTTTAAAGCCTCCCCTTTTAAGGGGATAATAAGCGGTCGAGGGATGGCGAGGTCTCCTCGCCATATCCAATCGACCAAGAGAAGAAAAATTTTCATCTCTTTGTCAATCCTCTTCTTTCAAGGAGAGGTAATTATTCATTATTCATTATTCATTATTCATTATTCATT
>NZ_CEZPJD010000068.1:2561-18362 GCF_983059655.1 Okeania sp. | reverse complement strand
TGTGTCTCATGTATGGCAAGAGTTGTAGGGCTTGAAAATTTATCAAGAAAATATTAATTCCCATGAAAATCATCTAATTCAAAATTAAGATGTCCTTAGTTTGAGAGCGATATGTAAATTTTTAAGGCTGTATGCTGTACAGGATTGTGAAAATAATGTATACAGTTAAAGTTTTGAGGCACAATCAAATGTCCAAAACAGACTTAAATTTAATGCTATGGGAGGGGCCGTATTGAAAATACTCTTACGTCTATCTCGGCTGATTGATGGATTGAATGAATTAATTGGACGTCTTACTTATTGGTTAGTTTTACTGATGGTATTAGTTGGTGTTTGGAATGTCATTGGACGCTATCTAGGTAGAAGTGTTGGTCAAAATTTAACTTCTAACGCTTTTATTGAAGTTCAATGGTATATTTTTGACCTGGTTTTTCTTCTTGGTGGAGCTTATTGTGTTAAACATAATCAGCACGTTCGTGTAGATATTTTTTATACTCGCTGGAGTCCTAAAAGAAAAGCTCTAGCTAACTTGATTGGTACGATACTATTTTTAATTCCCTTCAGTCTCATTGTTATTTTTGTTTCTTGGGGGGCTGTTTTAAATTCATGGGCTATTCTTGAAACTTCTCCCGATCCTGGTGGGTTACCTCGTTACCCGATTAAGACAATGATTATAGTTAGCTTTGTATTGTTGTTTCTCCAAGGAATTTCTGAAGCAATTAAAAATTTTGCGGTTTTAACAGGCCAGCTACCACCTCATAAGGAGTCTAATGAATCTGAGTATTGAATATGAATGGCTAGGTCCATTAATGTTTGCAGGGGCACTGGTGCTACTGTCCGTTGGTTACCCTGTGGCTTTTTCTCTGGGGGGTGTCGCAATAATTTTTGGATTAATAGGTATTGCTTTAGATGTCTTTGACCCCATATTTCTGACTGCAATGCCCCAAAGAATTTTTGGAATTATGGCCAATTATACTTTGTTGGCTATACCCTACTTTATATTTATGGGAGCAATGTTAGAAAAATCAGGTATTGCAGAACAACTCTTGGAAACAATGGGGATATTGTTTGGCAGAGTCAGGGGTGGTTTAGCTCTAGCAGTTGTTCTTGTGGGGGCTCTTTTAGCTGCTACGACTGGTGTAGTTGCTGCTACGGTGGTAGCCATGGGGTTAATTTCTTTACCTATTATGTTGCGGTATGGATATAATAAAGAACTCGCCACAGGTGTTATTGTTGCATCTGGAACTTTGGGACAAATAATACCTCCTAGTGTGGTTTTGGTAGTATTGGCAGACCAACTAGGAATTTCTGTTGGCGATTTATTTATTGGCTCTATTTTGCCTGGTTTACTAATGGCAGGGACTTTTGCTCTTCATATTCTGGTTGTTGCTTTTATTAGACCAGACTTGGCTCCAGCTTTACCCGCAGAGGTGCGCAGTCTTGGTGGTAAAGATTTGGTGTTTAGGGTGCTAACAGTAATGATTCCACCATTATTATTAATTTTACTGGTTTTGGGTAGTATATTTTTTGGTATTGCTACGCCGACTGAAGCTGGAGCTGTAGGGTGTGTGGGGGCGATCGCTCTAGCTCTGGCTAATGCACGATTTAGTTGGACTTCTTTGAGAAAGGTATGTGATGTGACTCTCAGGACAACTACGATGGTGATGTTTATACTTCTTGGATCGACTGCTTTTAGTTTGGTTTTTCGGGGGGTTGAAGGCGATCGCTTTATGTTTGATTTACTTTCTAATCTTCCTGGGGGAACTACAGGCTTTTTATTTGTCAGTATGACAATTGTTTTTTTGCTTGGTTTTTTTATCGACTTTTTTGAGATTGCTTTTATTGTTGTTCCTTTATTTGTACCTGTTGCTCAACAACTTGGAATTGATTTGGTTTGGTATGGTGTAATATTGGGGGCTAATCTTCAAGCATCTTTTTTAACGCCTCCCTTTGGTTTTGCACTATTTTACCTACGGGGTGTCGCACCTCCAGAGGTTACTACTGGTGAGATTTATAGAGGTGCTATTCAATTTATATTACTTCAGTTATTAGTATTAGTTATAATTATATCTTTTCCTGATATTGTTAATTTTTTGCCATCATTAAGTAGATGAAGGTTTCACCTCAAAAGCTTGAGCTGAGATATATATAACTTTTCAGCTCTTTGAAGCAACTTTCAATAACTGTAGGTTGCTTAAAAATAATTAAAAATTTTTCTCAACTATTGCATAAATCAAGAAGTTTAATATATACTAATTTTCAACTCCAGTTCATAGGGAGTTATTGAGAACAAATAAGGAAATATAAAGTATGTCACAGAGTTTTAATGTTCAGCAAGCTCGGCCTAGTAAGATTCAAATAGAAGTTACAGAGGTACCAGTTTTACAAGGAAAAAACTTGGCATCAGGATTAAACTTTGATGCAGATGGTGGCGACCGTAATTTTGATGCAGATGGTGGCGACCGTAATTTTGATGCAGATGGTGGCGACCGTCATCATTAATAGTTAAGTATTCAAGTCTTTTAATTTTTGTTTTGAATATTTAGGGGTTAAGACTTACCTATTTTCCCTATCTTAACTAGCCATGTAAGTCTTGAACTGGTGACAACTAAACAGAGCTAACGGTAAAAGCTTTACCCCTCCTTAATAAAAAGATTTAGAATATTTTTCTTTCAAAATTAAGTTTATTATGTTTTTTGGATTTCTTTATACAGCTGAAGAAGCATTTATAGTCATTTTAGTTTAGATTGAAACGAGTGCTTCTTGCTATTAAAGGTTTGACTCTTAAATTTAAAATGATTATACTAGAGTAAACTCAATATAAAGTACCAGACAATTTTTTTGTAGTAATAGTACTCAGTAAGTTTCTTCAAGTACCAAGAGTAACAAATAAAAAGAAAGTTATTGATGAGGACTGAGGATTACAAAGTATTCCACCTTTATCAATCTCTCAAATAATACAAAGCCAATTTTAGGTGGCTTTTAATATAAAAAATCTAATAATTCTGTAAAAAAATCATATTTGTGATTATGTAAAAAAAAATAATGAGAAAATTTGTCAATTAGATTGTACCTAAAGTATTTAATACAGCTCTATCAAAGAATACAGAATCAATTGTAGGTAGCTTTATAATATAAGAAAGTTAAGAATTCTGGAAAAACCCATCTTAACTATTATTGTCGAAAATTAATAGAAAAAAATCTCGATTATGTCATGCCTCAAATATTTAATAAAGCCATTACCCCAGGAAGAGTTTCTGGAAAACAACTGGACAAAGAAAGCGATCGCCATCTCTAGTAAAGGACAAAAAAATTTTAGAGACCTATTCTCGTGGGACAAACTCAACCATATATTAAACTTCCATCAAATAGAATATCCCGATCTACGTCTTGCATTTGATGGAAAAGTTCTAGAGGCAAAAGAGAATAGAAATCTTACCCAATGGTGTCAGAAAGGTGGAACCTTAATCATAGACCAAATTCATCAAAGGATTCCAGAAGTTTCAATGTTGGCCTCAAAACTTAGTTATGAATTAGGATACCCTACTCAGGTCAATGCTTACTGTTCTTGGTCTAGCAAAAAAGGTTTCTCTCGTCATTACGATACTCACGATGTATTTATTCTGCAAGTAGAAGGAAGTAAACAATGGTATGTTTACACTGACACATTAAAATACCCATTGCCAAATCAGAAATCATCCTCACTTGAACCACCAGAAGAAGAAGCTTATTTAAGTTGTATTTTGCATCCAGGAGATGTACTTTATATACCTCGTGGACATTGGCATTACGCAGTTACAAAAGAAGAACCATCTATTCATCTAACTTTAGGTATTCATAATAAAACAGGTATCGATCTATTGGAATGGTTAATCTGTAAATTACAACACAGAGAAGAGTGGAGAGAAAGTCTACCTTTAAGAATAGATAATAATTCTTTTCATCTAAGTCTAGAAACCTTAATTCAAGACTTAGAACAGTATATAAATAATCATAATATTAGCGAAGAATATTATAGCTATTTAGATAGTTTGGGGAAACCTATCTATCAATATGCTTTGCCTTATCAAGCTGGATTTAATATCTTTGATAATGGCATTGAAACTAAGTTTAAAACACCTCAATTTCAACGTTTACAAATTTCTAAAATAGCCGAGGGAGAAGATGAGTATAAAATCATAGTTTCTGGTAAAGAAGTATCTATTAAAGGAGTGTCAGGAAAATTCGTTGAAAATTTATTTAGTAGAGAAACATTTACTGGAAAAGATGTCATAAATCTACTCCCAGATTATGATTGGGAAATAGATATTATGCCAATGTTATCGAAGTTAGTTAATGAAAGAGTTATTTTTGTAGAACCTGGAGTTTAAACATGAATACATTTTTTTGCGCTGATGCTTGCCGACAAGCAAATGAAGATATTATTGGAAGTGGTACAAATTATTCCATATATGTGTTGATAGAGTGCCCTTACCCTTGGGATTATAATGCTTCTGAGTCTCGTTATCTACCAGAAAACTTAGAGATTTTGATGAGAGAAGTGAATAAATCTCAACTTTCACTCAGATTTTTACTAATTACTCAAAATCCAAATCAAAGACAAAATAATAGAAAAATTTTAATCTATGAAAAAGAGCAAAGTTTGTTTGTAAGTGGTTACAAAAAATATGAGTTTGATGTAGATCATCCTGAAAAAATAGCTCCTGTTATTCAAAAATATTTAGCAGGGGATAATTTAGATATTAATATTCAAGAAAATCAAATTAGGGATATGTTAGTTTGTACTCACGGTAGCCATGACAAGTGCTGTGCTAAATATGGTAATCCGTTTTATATGCAAGCTAAAAAAACTATTTCCGAATTGGGTGTAAAAAATACTAGAATTTGGAAAGCAAGTCACTTTGGTGGCCATAGATTTGCACCTACTATGATTGATTTTCCTGACGGTAGATATTATGGCTTACTAAATGGGGAATCTTTTAAGTCTATTTTGCTACGAACGGGCAATATTAAATTATTAGGTGGTGTATATAGAGGTTGGGGTATTTTACCAACCTGTACTCAGGCATTGGAAAGGGAACTTATGTTCCGCCATGGTTGGGAATGGTTTGAGTGTAAAGTTAATTTTTTAGATATTGATATAAATTCTGATAGAACGTTAATTAATACTCAATTAGCTGTAGTTAAACCTGATGGATCTAGATACACCTGTGAAGGTAGGTTAGTCAAAGATGAAAGTAAAACTATTCAACTTAAAGGTTCCTGCGATGCTACTAATAGTTATGAATTTATAAAGTATTGTGTTAGCCATATTAATTTCACAATTGAACGGAAAATTACTGAGAAAGTGCTTGTAAATTACCCTCACAAAAAAGCAAGTTAAAGTACATAAATTGATGGGGTATATCTAAAAATTGAAATGGCTCGCCAGTCTCGATAAAACCTATTTTTCTATAGAACTGAGAAGCACTGATACGAGTCATTACTCTCAAATGTTTGAGTTGTTTTTCCTTGGCAATTTCAATGATTTTTTTGACTAAAGCTGTCCCTATTCCCTGAGATTGAAATTTAGGTAAAACAGAAATATATGCAATGCTTCCTAATTCTTCAGATATTTCCCGTAGTCTAGCCGATCCAATAATTTGTTGCTCGCAAACAGCAATAATATGTAAGGAACTATCTTCATATTCATCTTTTTCTGTTCCTATTTCCATATTTATTGGTGCTCTTAATACTAACCAACGTTGATAATACATTGCATCTTTTTCTTGTTGGTTGTGAATTAAGCGAATTTGAAATTCTCTCATTTTTGAAGCATCTTTGAATTATGGCTTACCGATCAAATCTCAGACCATTGACAGATATTAGCTAAAGCCTTTTTTGAGTTGAAAAAAGTACCAGGTTTTTAGTCCGAAATCCTCAAAAAGTTAGCGGAAAAGGCATAATAATTGCATAAAATTACTCTAGCAATTGTTCCAACTACCTCCTAATTAAATTCTCTTCTCCGTTGCTCCTAACTAACTACCCCACTCCCCTACTCCTGAAAAAAACTTTTTCAGCAAACCCCAATTAAAGGCGATCGCCATTCTGATTAAGACCAAGCAGGATGAGATAATATAGAAGCAAACATTCGCACTCCACGCAGTAAATTGGATAGAGGCAAATGTCCTTTTGGTGCACTCAAATCCCAAGTAAATTCATTTGGATATCTTGTCCAACTATTGCCATTTTTCCAGCCAATTTTTGGCAGCAACTTATCCCAATTTTTATTTACGCTTAACCACATTTCTCTCTGTACAGAATACCCAAATTTACCTTCTGAATAAACTAACCACATAGTATTAATAGTTTGCAAATCTGGAATTGGAATACTATCTACTTCTGAAAAATAAAGCCATTTTCTTTGTATAGCTGCCTCTCCTGCCAATTCACACAATTTTTGCATAGTTAATTTATCAGCTTCTAAAAAATCTTGATGAGCTAGTTTTACTTGTATATGACTATAGTCAACATTAGATTCTGACTTTATCGGTACGACTCCCAAAGGAAAGTTTTTATTTATAAACTCATCAACTTTCGATGAATCTATTTGACGTAAAACTTGGTATATTTTTCCTGAAATAATAGTAGGTGAATCTGATTTTTGCTCTTGTAAAAATTCCATTAATATTTGCCTACCATCATCCCCTGTTTGTGCCAAAAGAGGGATTACCTGTAACTGTTTTTTTTCAGAACCAGATTCTAATTGAGACTGAAGTTCAACGATATTAAATGAAGGGTTTGTTGTAGAATTAATCCTTGATTCTGCCATAAAATTACTGTGTATTTCAGCTTTTGAAGTTAATTGATAATTAACGGAATTTAAGGTTAAATTCTTTTCCTTATAAAGAAAAGAGAAAAAAGCGGTCGAGGGATAGCATAGCGGAGCGACTCTGATAAGAGCCAGTCTCCTCACCATATCTAATAGACTAAAAGAAGAAAAAATTTTCCTTTTAGTCAATCTTCTTCTGAAAAAGAAGGTCAACATTCAGCATTCAGCCATCAACTATCAGGTATTTGTGATTAACTAATTATCATAGTGGAGGGAAATTATCCGCCAAGAATGATTAAAATTTATTAATGAAATTGGCTATAACCTAACCTCAGTTATTGCTTGAATATGTTAATACATCTGATTGCTGTTTGTAGAGCATGACAAACGGAAATGCTAATAGCTGAATGCTTACATAAGAAGAGGTAATTGTTAATTATTAATTATTAATTCTTGAAAACTATTTATTTTGTAAAATACGATTAATAATTGCAGTAGTAGAAGTGGAAACTTCCATTTGAACTAAAGAAATTTTACCACCATACTCCATAACTTTTGGTGCTTCGGGTAATGTTTCAACCGAATAGTCCCCACCTTTAACATAAATATCAGGCTTCAGCCGTTCTATCAAATGAGTAGCAGTAGCTTCATCAAATATTACTACTCCGTCCACTGGTTTCAGAGCGACTAAAACTTCTACCCGTTGGTCTTGGGGTATAATTGGCCTCGGAGGAGTTCCCAATGGTTGTGGCTTAATTTTTTGTACCGATCGGTCGCTATTTAAACCTACTATTAGCGATCGCCCCAAAGATTTAGCTGCCCATAAATAGCGAATATGTCCTGCATGAAGTAGATCGAAGCATCCATTTGTCAATACTAAAGGTCGCCAATGAGTAGGTTGAGCATTGATTGTCTGCTCTAGTTCCATTAAGCCATATAAACCAGGAATTAGTTTTTGGGAGTCCATTCTTTAACATTTATCTTTTATCAAAATAATTGAGTCTAAAACCCCACCTTTTAAGGCCAAATATTTTTGGAGTCTTGCTCAAATCCCCGTTACAAAAATAACTTCTGACTATCTTGGTGCGCGTTCCCTCACAGGAGTCAGCATTCCGCAAGCGAGCTGACGGCGACGCGGGGTCTGACCGATCTGACTTCTGACTTCGTTAAGCTTGACCTTCATTGACATTTTGTTCGCTAGGTGGTTGATATCCATGTTCAAAGGCATAACGAACCAACTGGGAGCGATTTTCTAAACTTAGCTTTCTCATTATTTTACTCAAATGAGTTTGTACAGTTCGAGGACTAATAAATAGGCGATCGCTGATTTGTTTATTTGTCAAACCTTGAGCTACTTCCCAAAAAACTCTTTCTTCTGCTGGTGTTAGAGGCAGTGGTTCGGGAGCTTCCTGAGATTGAGATTTTGTTGTTTGGGTTAGATGCTTTTCAGTCAGCTTTTTGATTTCCTGATGAACTCGACGGGAACGGTCTAATTGAGCCTCTATTTTTGCTACCAATTCTCGCATTTCAAATGGCTTATTTATATAATCATCTGCTCCCATAGATAAACCCAAAATTCGGTCTTCTAACTCTCCTTTACTTGATAGAAATATAAATGGTACTAATTGACCCAAATTACTAGAGCGTAAACGTTGACAAAATTCCAAACCATCCATTTGTGGCATCATTATATCAGAAACAATTAAATCAGGATTTAATTGTTCTAATATTGATAGTGCATCTAAACCAGAATTTGCATCTTTGACCTCATATCCTTGTAATTCTAGATGTCGTTTTAAGAGAACTCTTAAGCTGTCTTCATCATCTACTATTAGTATTTGTTTCTTGTTCTCAATTTTATCGTTCATTCCTGAATCTATCCTCATCGTTTAACCATTCATACTAGAATAATATATCTATTATATTTCTTTATTTTGACATGAATTTTCTACTTTTGATAAGATATTTATTATTTTCATTAGTATTCTTTTTATAAGTCATTTTTTTTTACATTATTTCTAGTTTTTAGCAATTACTGATTCATTTAAGTTTTTTGAATCTTTTATTTAAGAGGATATGAAATATTAACTAATTTATTTTAACATTTAAAAAAAAAAGCAAATATGATAGTTTTGAATACCAAAAGATTAAGCTGTTAAAATCAGCTTAGTCAAGCCAAAAACTTGGTTTTTGTAAAGAATGGGAGTAACTTGGCCTATTCATAGATCATTATTACTATAGTATATACTTCAGTACTATACTTCAGTACCATCAATTTCTAAATAATAATAATAGAGAAATCCTGATAGATTCTTTGTAAACTCTGGGATAATGGTAGAGACAGATAGCTACATTAACAGCTAAAATATATTTAGCTATTAGCGTAATGAAGTGTATCCTCAGAATTTAAGACCCGCTACCCAGTGAACGATAATTTTAGAATTTAGTAGAATGCCATGAAAGCAACAAACATTCGTCAATATTCCTCCATAGCTGCTAGGACTCTTACTATAGTAGGGATAATTATGATTTTGTCCTCTATACTTGACTTTGTAGTATTGTCAATTCCTTTCAACATAGGTAGTAGAGCATGGCAAATTGGTTTAGTGACACAGTTAGTAGATCGAGGAATTATCCCTATGGTAGGAATGGCCTTATTATTTACAGGCTATTGGGTAAGTAGTAATTCTGGACTTCAAGATAACTCCAAGTCCTCTATATTAGATTTGAGATTTTGGGGACTTTTACTAGCAAGCTTATTAGGACTAATATATCTGTTAATGTTTCCTCTACATATAAATAATACTCGTCTAGCTCGAGCAGAGGCTATTCAACGAATAAATCAGCAAGCAAATCAAGCTGAAACACAATTAACTGCTCGTGTCAAGACTAGCGAATTTCAAAATCAGATACAGCAAAGGCAAAGTCAATTAAGGAATCAATTTAGTACTTTGTTAGGAGATGAAACTAGGCTGAATGAAGCATTAGAAAATGAACAATTATCAGAGCAAGTGAAAAACTTGTTAGAACAATCAAAAGATAATCCTCAAATTATAGATGAATTTCTCAATAATCAAGCACAACAATTACCAACTCAACTTTTAACTAGAATTCGTACTCGCAAGCAAGAATTAGAAGAACAAGCTAATACAAATTCTTTTAAATCAAGTATAAGAACAGGTTTCAGCAGCTTACTTTTAGCAGTAGGCTATATTATGATTGGTTGGACAGGTTTAAAAAATATGGGAATTATTAAAAGTAAAGGGCGTCGCCAAAATCCCGCTAGATAGTTCAATAATTAATTATTAATTATGACCTCTTCTTTTCAAGGAGAGGATTGACACTTGAGGAAAAATTTTGCTTCTCTTGGTCGATTGGATATGGCGAGGAGATATCACAATTCATCAATCGTTTTTTCTGCTTTAAAGGAGAGGCTTTAAACTTTAATTATTCGGTAAGAGTTAATTGTTAACAGTAAGGATAAGATATAAACTTAATCCTAATACTTAATGCCCTACCTTTGAATATAGTAATTTCATAATCCACATTTACGAGCTTGATAGTAAAGAGCAGTTACTAAAATTTATCGAATGTTCTCAATTTATATACTGACTTACAACGAAGAGATAGATATTGCCGCCTGTATTGAGTCAGCAATGTTGTCAGATGACATTATAGTAGTAGACTCCTTAAGTAGCGATCGGACTGTAGAAATAGCAGAATCTTATAATGTAAGAGTAGTTCCACATAAATTTGAAAGCCATGGAAAACAACGCACATGGATGCTACAAGAAGTTACTACAAAATACGAATGGGCCTATATCTTAGAAGCAGATGAACGAATGACCCCAGAATTATTTAATGAATGCCTAAAAGTAATAAAAAGTAAAGAAGAATACATTGGGTATTATGTTGCGGAACGGGTTATGTTTATGGGGACTTGGATTCGCCACAGCACTCAATATCCCCGCTACCAGATGCGTCTATTTCATAAAGACAAAGTATGGTTTAGTGATTATGGTCACACAGAAAGAGAAGTTTGTGAAGGCCCCACAAATTTTTTGAAAGAAACTTATCCCCACTTTACCTGTAGCAAAGGAATTTCTCGGTGGATAGAAAAGCATAACCGCTATTCCACAGATGAAGCATTAGAAACAGTGAAACAACTAGAAACAGGAAACATATCTTGGAAAAATCTATTTTTTGGAGCTTCAGAAGTAGATAGAAGACGTGCCCTCAAAGATTTTTCCTTACGCTTACCTTTTAGGCCAGTAATTCGCTTCATCTATATGTATATTTTTCTGAAAGGATGTCTTGATGGCCAAGCAGGATTTGCTTGGTGTACCTTGCAAGCTTTCTATGAATATCTCATACTAATTAAAGTCTGGGAAATGAAAAATATGCCTGTACAATCATTAACTTCAGTCATTGATGCCAATTCATCAAAAGTAGAAATAGAGGCACAAGGGTGAAATATAACTTAACCATTGGAGCAACCGCTAAATAGCTATAGTGATTAAGTTGTTGAGTTTACTGATTATATTATGTAGCCCCACCCACAAAGGCTGATTATTACAAGGTAAATCAATCGTCAATATTGCCCAGTAAACATCGTAAATCTACACAAAACTTCAATAAATTTAAAGTATGCATCTGAGCGAAATTTCTCATCCTAACCAGTTGCACGGTCTTTCAATTAATCAATTAGAAGAAATTGCTAGACAAATAAGAGAAAAACATCTAGAAACCGTTGCTACCAGTGGAGGACATCTAGGCCCAGGATTAGGGGTAGTAGAACTTACCCTGGGTCTCTACCAAACTCTCGATCTTGATCGGGATAAAGTTCTATGGGATGTTGGCCACCAAGCTTATCCCCACAAAATTATCACAGGTCGATATAACAATTTCCATACCTTGAGACAAAAAGATGGGGTGGCAGGTTATCTAAAACGTTGTGAAAGCAAATTTGACCATTTTGGTGCAGGTCATGCTTCTACAAGTATTTCTGCTGCTTTAGGAATGGCCTTAGCTAGAGATATGAAAGGAGAAAATTTTAAGGTAGCAGCGATTATTGGTGATGGCGCTCTCACTGGTGGTATGGCCTTAGAAGCAATTAACCATGCAGGTCACTTACCTAAAACTAATGTGCTGGTAGTGCTAAATGACAATGAAATGTCCATCTCTCCTAATGTGGGAGCTATTTCTCGCTATCTTAACAAAATGCGTTTGTCTCCACCAATGCAGTTTTTGAAGGATAACCTGGAAGAACAATTTAAACATATTCCTTTTGTAGGCGAAACTTTTACACCAGAAATGGAACGTCTCAAAGAAGGAATGAAGCGTTTAGCAGTATCAAAAGTAGGAGCTGTAATTGAAGAATTGGGCTTTACCTACATGGGTCCAGTTGATGGACATAACTTAGAAGAACTAATTACAACTTTCAAACAAGCCCATGAAATTCCAGGGCCTGTATTGGTTCATGTGGCCACAACTAAGGGTAAAGGGTACGCAGTTGCTGAAGAAGATAAAGTTGGTTATCATGCTCAAAATCCCTTTAATCTAGCTACTGGCAAAGCTTTACCAGCAAACAAGCCAAAGCCTCCCAAATACTCTAAAGTTTTTGCCCATACCCTGGTTAAACTTGCGGAAAATAATCCTAAAATTATCGGTATAACTGCTGCCATGGGAACTGGCACCTGTCTGGATAAACTTCATGCTAAGTTGCCAAAACAATATATTGATGTTGGCATTGCCGAACAACATGCTGTTACTCTTGCAGCAGGATTAGCTTGTGAAGGGATGCAACCTGTGGCGGGTATTTACTCGACTTTCCTACAGCGAGCTTATGACCAGATTATCCATGATGTCTGTATTCAAAAATTACCTGTTTTCTTCTGTTTAGACCGCGCCGGAATTGTGGGAGCTGATGGCCCTACTCACCAGGGAATGTATGATATTGCATATTTACGTTGTATTCCTAATATGGTAATCATGGCACCTAAAGATGAGGGAGAGTTGCAACGGATGGTGGTGACTGGGATTGAGTATACAGATGGTCCTATTGCAATGCGGTATCCTCGTGGTAATGGTTATGGTGTGCCATTAATGGAAGAGGGTTGGGAAGCTATTCCTATTGGAAAAGGTGAAATTCTCCGCAATGGTGATGATGTTTTGATATTGGGCTATGGTTCGATGGTACATCCTGCTATGCAAACTGCGGAAATTCTCAGCGAACATGGTATTGCAGCTACAGTGGTAAATGCTCGTTTTGTCAAGCCTTTGGATACGGAATTAATTTTACCTTTGGCACAACGTATTGGAAAAGTTGTGACTATGGAAGAAGGCTGTTTGATGGGTGGTTTTGGTTCTGCAGTTACGGAAGCATTAATGGATAATGATGTGCTTGTACCTGTCTTACGTTTGGGTGTACCGGATAAGTTGGTGGATCATGCTAAACCTGATGAGTCGAAGGCAGATTTAGGTTTGACTCCTTCTCAGATGGCTGAACGTATTTTGCAGAGTTTTAAGTCGAAGTTATCGACTGTGAGCGTTTAAGTGTACTAACAGTAATTCCCTAACTAACAGGACTTACGCATAAATACCTTATGTAGTAGGGGTTAACGGCCGTTAACCCCTATAAATTATGTATAATTTTTTCTTTGGTTTAAGTCGTGTTTTTTTTAAGTAAGATATTTACTGGAGAGTACAAAGTTCTTCTGAAAAACGGTTTGCTCTCTAGACTGAAAGTCTTACTGGAAAAGGCTTACAGCATCTGCTATTCTGAATGGAGAGTTTTTTACTTTGAGTCCCTGAAAGCCTTAGCTAGCAATAGTTATTCCAAGAACTTTGCACTGTCTAGATATTCATTTACGCTTTAAAATAGAACCAGCACCCATAGCACCAACAGCTAATAAACCTAAGATTGAAGCGGTTTCAGGAGTTGATTTTGGTTTAGAGTTGAAAGTAAAATCATCAATGCCAAACCTTGTTTTATTTTCATCTAAAATCTCAAATCGAGTGGTACCAGGACCGGAGATAGATAAAGTTTGTGCTATTATGTTTGTGAAAGTGTCAGAAGCAACAAGGTTGTCAAACTCATCGAAACCTAAAAGAGTTAAAGTCTCAGTATCAGACAGGTTGCTATCACCAGCAAAAACTGAAATAAAATCAACTGCTTCTGTGAAGAAACCACTAATATTTCCTCCGGTAGAATTGGCATCTATGCCAACGTTTATTCCAGATTGAGGAAGTGCATTAAGATCTGCTTGATAAATTCTCAGGTTGCGCTCAAAAACAACACCTAAATCACTGAAAGTATCACCGGAGATAGTTTCTAATCTGTTAAATTCCTCAAAATCAATAGTTATTGCTTTATTTTGAATTTGGTTAATTAACCAAGTATATATCTGACTACGGCCTGTTTTTCGACACTGACGTAATGCTTCTTCAAGTAAACTGAAAGGTAACGGGAGTAAAACTTGTGAATCGCCGATCACTCTACTTGTATTATCAAAGTTTTTAGCCGATCAAATCAGACTTATAACTTCCGATCATAGGGCTAATTGTATTTGATTTTAGCGATCGCTCTAAGCATACTCGTGTTCTGCTGGGAATTGCAGTCAATATTACTGTTTCATAATCAAATAATTTTGCGTAAAACTACTTAGCTTGTAAATCCTATCAAGTAAATATTAGTGAAATTACTTATATTGCAAATTATAAAGTTCTATAGTATACTCAGTAAAACCTAAAATTCAAGGAAAATCTATAATGGATAAAACATTAGAATCTAAGACTTCTCACAGTGGAAATACTGTTAATTCCCGTTCCCGAACAAACCTATTGAATTTAAACAGCTCTAATTCACTGGTTCAAGCGGTTTTAGATAGTTGTTCTGATTGTGGGCAAGACCCCTGCGAGTGCTAGAGTCATGTGCTAAATACTACTTTTATTTGTCTGGGTACATCTATAAAAATATTTCAGAACTTAGGCACGCATAGGAAATAATACACTATTTTTAGGGGTTAACGGCCGTTAATCCCTACTATTTTTGGTGGTTATTAATATCATGTTCCCCTTCCAGGAGAGCTGCGCTAACGGATAATCAGTTATAAAAAACCTTCTGCCTTCTGCCTTCAGTCCACAGAGATTATAAGTATTCAACCGAACATGATATAAGTCTTGTATAGTTTCCATTGGTTTGAATTTATCCTAATTTTTTCCATCGTTAATCTTGAGTCAAATTTGAGAATAATTATAATTTTTATATCTCCAATTTATTTTATTCAAAATAATTAGGACTTACACAAATTGACTTTTAAAGCACTATTTGTAGTGGTAAACAGTATTATTTATAGCCATAAGTAGAGTCTCTGCGTAAGTTTTGATAATAATAATCATTCTTATTCTTTACTGTTAAAAAATGTAAACTTGACTTCCAATCATATAAATATGAGTTAAACTGAAACTAAAGAATAAGAGTAATAAAGGAGAAGAAATCATGACAACTGTAGTCGGAATGAAATGTGCTTGTGAACCCTGTGTTTGTGTAGTATCCACTGAAACAGCCATTCAGAAAGATGGTAAATACTACTGTTCTGAAGCTTGTGCCAATGGTCATATAGACGGTTCCAGTGGCTGTGGTCATCAAGGATGTGACTGTCACGGGTAATTCAATGCGCGGTTTTTTATCTGGTTAGTAGCGTACAAGTAGTGATGTTTGTAGTTTTTTTCTGGCAGTGAAAGGAATTTAATTATAAATATCGCTACATCTACAGAACTACCAGATATCTGACTAAACCGTATTTAGTATCATAAATTATGAACAGTAGAAATGATTTTCATGTAGTAGTTATTGGAGCAGGTCCAGCAGGTTGTCAATGTGCCAGAAGTTTGGCAAAATTGGGACGCAAAGTTTTATTAGTTGAACAACACGAAACATTTAATAAAAATGATTTTTCGAGTGCAGCAACTCCTCAAGAAACTCTCGA
>NZ_CEZPJD010000068.1:0-2461 GCF_983059655.1 Okeania sp. | reverse complement strand
TTTCCTATGGAGGCAGAAAAGCACAGATTAAAAATAGGTGTGGCGCGGTTTAATTTAGAACATCAACAAATAGTTGAAACGAAATCTATGAGATGGTATTTAGAACTATTAATTAAAGATTATATGAAACTTGAGGAGTATGAATTAATTGATTCTCATGGTTCAACTGTTAGATATTCTGTGGGATTAAAGGATGTTTATTACCAAGATAATGTTATTGCTATTGGTGATGCTGTTTCTACTATTAATATGTTGGGTGGGGAAGGAATTAGGCATGGTATGGATAATGCAGAAATTGCTAGTAAATATATAGAAAAATATCTCGATCTACGCTTATCTAGTTTTCGTCCTTATCAAAGAGAAATGCAGAGACGATATGCTATTAAATGGAACATTTCTGAACAGATGGGGCGCAGAAGATATATGCAAGATAGTGATGAATTGATTGATAAAGGAGTGAATTATTTAAAATCTTTGACAGTAGAGGATATGATGAATATTTTATTTGTATACAATTTTCAAAAGTTGTATAAAGGATTGGGTAAGTATATAAAACGCAAGGTAAAATTAGGATGGCAACAAGTGCAAGCATTCAGGGGTTAGTTATCAGTTATCAGTGATGAGTTATTAACTCATTATTTTGGCAGGAAGAATTAGATATTTCCTCCATGCATAGGGAGTAGGGAGTAGGGAGAAAGAATTGATAATTTCTGTGGGATAATTAATTTTATCTTCTGATCGGCTATATGGCCCTCGGAGGAGTTGAAATCTCCTTTCCGTTCCTGAATACTCCGCAAAAGAGGGCGCCTCAAAAAAAATCTGCTGATTGCTGTTTGTGCAGCATTCCGCAGGAAAAGCTGACCGCTGACTGCTTCTTTAAAATTACTATAATTGTTGGGTTGCGCTATCGCTTAACCCAACCTACTATTTATCTGAATTGAATATTATAGGACTTACGCATGAACGCCATTAGTAGGGTATGTTAGCGCTAGCGTAACACACCAAGACTCTATATATACTGCCTTTGCGTAAGTCCTGTATTATCTATGATATATGAGGAAAAATTATGGTGTCTAAAATCACAGAGGTTAATCCTATTATCTGGCAAAATGACCGTGTTTTATTAATTGACCAAACTTGTCTACCAGGAGAATATAAAACTGTAGAAATTAATAATTCTACGGAGATGGCAAGAGCTATTAAAACAATGATAGTTCGTGGGGCACCAGCTATTGGTGTATCGGCAGCTTATGGAATGTATTTAGGGGCGAAAGAAATTTCTATAACTGATAGAAATGAGTTCTTAAAACAGTTAGAAGAAGTGGCTGTTATGTTACGACAAACTCGCCCAACTGCTGTTAATTTATTTTGGGCAATTGAACGAATGTTGAAGGTAGCAAATGAAACAAATAGTTCTGTAGAAGAAATTCAAAGGGCTTTATTAGAAACTGCTAAAAATATTCATGCAGAAGATTTACAAACTTGTCAAGCTATAGGCGATCGCGGAATTGAAGTTTTACCAACTTCTCCAGAAAAATTGAATATTTTAACTCACTGTAATGCTGGTGCTTTAGCTACTGCTGGTTATGGTACAGCATTGGGTGTTATTCGTTCGGCGTGGCGAGAGGGAAGATTAGCAAGAGTCTACGCGGATGAAACTCGCCCTCGTCTTCAAGGTGCAAAACTCACGACTTGGGAATGCGTGCAAGAAAATATTCCTGTCACCTTAATAAGTGATAACATGGCTGCTCACTGTATGAAACAAGGTTTAATTCATGCCGTAGTAGTTGGAGCGGATAGAATTGCTGCTAATGGAGATGCTGCTAATAAAATTGGTACTTATAGTTTAGCTATTGTGGCGAAGGCACATAATATTCCTTTTTTTGTGGCGGCACCTCTATCAACAATAGATTTCAAAATATCTGATGGTAGTCAAATACCGATTGAGGAGAGAGATGCGGTGGAAATATATCAAGTAGGAGAAACACGCATTTGTCCGGAAGGAGTAGAATTTTATAATCCTGCATTTGATGTTACCCCTGCGGAATTAATTGTAGGAATTATGACAGAATATGGTACAGTTGCGCCGGGAGAATTAGGACAGTTTCTTAAGTAGGGGAGTGGGGGAGTAAGGGAGTGGGGGAGTGGGGGAGTAGGGGAGATCGAGTTGAACCAATATTCCCTTCTGCATTCTTCCCTCTCTCTGCCTTCCTTTCTCTGATATTATGTCCGGATGATTAGTGATAAAAAAACTTTCTCTTTTTCCTCTTCTTCTTGCTTCTTTCTTCCCTCCTGACTCCTGACTCCTCAGTCATTTATTTATAACTGTTCAACCAGAAATGGTATTATATCATGTCCGGATAATTAGTTATGAAAAAACTTATCTTCTTGCTTAAACAGTAAATCTTTCTATTTTCGCTACTCCCCCGCTCCCCTACTCCCCCGCTCCCCTACTCCCCTA
>NZ_CEZPJD010000067.1:1516-18403 GCF_983059655.1 Okeania sp. | reverse complement strand
GGGAGTAGGGAGTAGGGAGTAGGGAGTAGGGGGTAGAAAAATGCTTTTGGGTTGCTCATACTAACTGTAGTCTATCCATGTGAAAAGCGCTATAAGATACGAAGTGGCGCGTCGAAGACTATTCTCATGCAATTAATTCTGTCTCCTGTTTTCCCCTCCTGGGAGTAGGGCTGTTTCAGAGTATAGAATATTAAAGATTTAGGGATAACAGGAGTAATGGGCATAGTAGAACAGTGAAATTTGCCAAAATTTGCCGATTTTGAGCGCCAATAAGCATCTTTTTTGCTATGAGAGGATATTTGGTTTAACGCCACTTAAAAGCCTCCATCCCCGTGTCTCCGTGTCTGGTGCGTCCCCGTGTCTATCGAGAATGAAACAGCCCTGCCCTCCACCGGAGGGGTTAGGGGTGGGTTGTCTCCTGACTCCTTTTTAAAAGCTGCTATACATCTAACTTGCAAGTAATAAATATATTATCTCTTTAATTAGCAGTAGTTTTTAATATTGATTTTGGTAAAGACCATGTTTTTTACATATATTGATTTTAATTGATTATCAATTTTAGATTGTTTTGTGCTTAAAATAATATCGAAAAAAACTATTTCTGTCAATAACAAAATGAGCTTTTTTTGAAAGTAAACAAAAGTAACTCTTGATACTAAAACCCTTTTAAAAGTTGTGATATTTTGAAACTAAGGTTGCAATATAACGACCATTACAAGACTAAAAAAAGTCACTATTGTTCAAAAGTGTTCAGCATTTCGGCAATCAGCAGTCAGCTTTGCGCGTTTGTGAAGCATTCCGGAACGGAAAGGGGGTTTAAACTCCTCCTAAAATTAAGCGACAAGCTAGAATTCGGCGATGTTTTACCCAAGCTTTTCCTAACAGAACGCTCCGCAAACAGATACCTAATCGCGCAATTTTTTAGGCTGATAGCTGATAGCTAATAGCTGATAGCTAGTTAAATAGTAATTACTCAGTCGAAAGAGGGAAATAACTATGAGTCTAAACCAGGAAAAACATCAATCTCCTCATCATGTTGTCATCGTTGGAGGTGGATTTGCAGGGCTAGAAGCAGCTCTGAAGCTCGGAAAAGCACCTGTTAAAGTAACCTTGGTTGACAAAAGAAATTTCCATCTATTTCAACCATTACTTTATCAAGTAGCTACAGGCAGTCTTTCTCCCGGAGATATTGCTTCTCCTCTTCGCGGTGTAGTTGCAGAACAGAAAAATACCCATGTGTTGATGGGTGAAGTTGTGGATATCGATCCCGAACAGAAAAAACTTTTTTTACGAGATAACGAACTAGATTACGATACATTAATCATGGCTACCGGTGTGAGCCAGAATTATTTTGGAAATGATTGGTCAGAAAAAGCTCCCGGACTAAAAACAGTAGAAGACGCATTAGAAGTGCGTCGTAGAATATTTGCCTCCTTTGAAGCTGCAGAAAAAGAATCAGACTTAGAAAAAAGAAAAGCACTGTTAACCTTTGCGATCGTTGGCGCAGGTCCAACAGGGGTAGAATTAGCAGGTGCTTTAGCAGAGTTAGCTCACACTAAATTGAGAGAAGAATATCGTTCTGTTGATACTAGAGAAGCTCAAATTTACTTAATTCAAAGCGGAGAAAGAATTTTACCTTCTTTCAAACCTGCTTTGTCAGCTAAAGCAAAATTAGAACTGGAGAAATTAGGGGTCACTGTGTTGACTAAAACAAGAGTGGCTAATATAGAAAACAATATAGTCACCGTTCGCTCTGGAGACACAACCCAAGATATTCCCGCTCACACAATATTATGGGGAGCAGGAGTCAAAGCATCAGCAGTTTCTCAAGCAATATCTAATCGCACAGGAGCAAAATTAGATCGTGCAGGTCGTGTTTTTGTCAATGAAGACCTGACAATACCTGGTTATCCCAACATCTTTGTAATTGGAGACTTGGCTAACTTCTCTCATCAGGGAGACTCACCAGTACCTGGAGTTGCGCCAGCAG
Source organism: Okeania sp. (assembly GCF_983059655.1). NCBI lineage: Bacteria > Bacillati > Cyanobacteriota > Cyanophyceae > Oscillatoriales > Microcoleaceae > Okeania > Okeania sp. The sequence goes on along the minus strand of NZ_CEZPJD010000067.1, from coordinate 16,413 downwards.
CAATGCAGGAAGGAGATTATGTAGCAACTCTGATTAAAAAGCGGTTGAAAAATCAGACTTTACCTCCATTCCACTATACTGACTATGGCAGTTTGGCAGTTATTGGCCGTAACCAAGCCGTTGTACAATATAGAAGAATCCGTTTCTCTGGTTTCCCAGCTTGGATAGCTTGGTTGTTTATTCACATTTTCTATATGATTGAGTTTGACAACCAACTCATTGTAATGATTCAGTGGGCCTGGAGCTACTTTACTGGTCAAGGTGGTGCTCGTCTGATAACTGAAAAAGGAAGCAATAAAAATAACGAAGGCGATGGTCGCTATACTCCTCTAGTGACAAGTAAATCATCTGCTGAAGCTTAATTTAATCAGGGAATAGGGAACAGTCAGAAAAACATTTCCTAGTCTAAAATTCATCATCTTGACGCGCCAGTAGGGACATTGCATGCAACGTCCCTACATGATTTTGGTTATAACGATGTGGTTCATCAAGAGCGAAAAGCGCTGTAAAAGCTAATGCACAGTTTTAGCTGTGTCAGTCTACTACCAATAGCTGCTTCATAAAACTGATACAAAGCGTCACATAACGTGACAAATTGATGTTTACTTCCTGCTTCTTGTGAGGCCGTCGGCGGTTACTCATCCACAGGCATTAACGGTCAAGCCAACCGCATTTCTACACTCTATACTTACATTTAAGTCTTTGTCAATTAACATAACTAAAAAAGTCCTCAAACCCTTACTGTACCGTTCCTAGTAGGGAGCGGGATTTCTGGAGAGGTCTATGTCTATTGGAGAGGTCTATATCTATTATAGATAGACTGCCAGAAATGTTTAAGCAGCGATTGTCGCAGAAGATACAAAGCGTCACCCTCGTTTGTGAGAACTAGCGTATTATGTCGCTAAATTGCGCAAATTGTTAACTAAGTCGAAACTCTTCTTTCTTCCCTTTTCCTTCAAATATAAGCCTGAAGTTCAGACCGCAAGGCAGTCTCGACCAGCATATATTCTGCCTGTGCCTGAGATAAAATCTTATCCGCTCCTTCTGTGGTACCTTCACGCCCAATATATTCTAACTCTTTACAAAGCTCAGACAAATTGCTGGCTCCCACAGAGGCACTACTAGATTTCATGCTATGAGCAGATCTTTGTAGTAATATTGCTTGCTGTTGTTGAATTGCTTGGCTCATTTCATCTAACAGTTTAGGCGAATCTTCCAGATAGCAATCAATTACTTCTACTAAAAGCTCTGATTCACCTCCAGCAATTTCCTTCAACTCTTGCAACACTGCCAGATCTATGATTTTTTCTGGCTCTGGTGTAGGAACAATATCTGTTTCAGTTGTTGTTTCTGTTAGACTGCATTTACTTAAAGCTGTAGTCAATGCTTCTAAGCGAACTGGTTTACTAATATAATCATCCATACCAGCAGCTAGACAATTTTCCCGGTCGCCCTGCATTGCATTGGCCGTCATAGCGATAATACGCGGGCGTTTTTCTTTTGCCCATTCAGTACAAATTTGGCGTGTAGCTGTCAAACCATCCATTTCTGGCATTTGTACATCCATCAGTACCACATCATAAGATTGACGACGTAAAGCTGCTAATACCTCTAAGCCATTAGCGGCAACATCAACTCGATATCCTAAATTTTTGAGAATATTAATTGCTACTTTTTGGTTAACGACATTATCTTCAGCTAATAAAATTTTTAGAGGTAATTCTTCTGCTAACTTGATATTTGATTGAATTTTAGATTTTTGGGTACTATTAACCATACCCCCTCCCAGGATACCTGCTAAAACTTTTTCTAGTTGAGATTGCTTAATTGGCTTGTTGATATAAGCAGCAGCATTGATATTAAGGTTCTGACTAGAGTATTCTAGTTGGTCTAGGGAACTGAGAAAAACTAAAGGTAATTCTTGACAATTCGGTAACTTGCGAATCTTATTAGCTAGAGTGAAGCCATCCATTACTGGCATATGTACATCTAGAATAGCGAAATCAAATTTCTGTCCTGACTGTAATAAATTTATCGCCTCTTCCCCACTACTCACAGCTTGAGACGTCATAGATAAAGATTCTCCTTGAAGTGTTAGCACTTGCCTGTTAATAGCATTGTCATCTACAACTAACAAATGTTTATTTTTTAATATTGTTTTAGTTTCTGATTTATTACCAAGACATGAATTCTCTGCAACAGCAGTAGCAACTACAGTGAAAAAGAAAGTCGAACCAACTCCTGCTTCACTTTCTACCCACATCTTTCCTCCCATAATTTCACTTAACCGCTTGCTAATAACTAACCCCAATCCTGTGCCACCATAGTGACGAGTTGTAGAAGCGTCAACTTGACTGAAAGGTTTGAACAAACGATCCATACGATCTTGAGGAATACCAATACCAGTATCTTTAACCGCAAATTGTATTTCGTAGACAGCAGAGCAGGGAATATTTGATTCTAGACATTCTGTTTGATTAGGAATGGGACAACCCATTTTTGGTGAAGAGTCTAAATCTTGATTTTGAAGTGAAGCTGTTACTGATACTACCACTTCCCCAGTTTCTGTAAATTTGACTCCATTGCTGAGGAGATTAACTAATACTTGACGCAATCGAGTTACATCTCCTACTATAAATTCAGGAGTTTGTGACTGTATTAGATAAGCTAGCTCTAATTTTTTTTCGGTTGCTTTTGGAGCTAACAAATCTAGACATTCCTCTATACAGCTTCGGATATTAAAAGGTTGTTCCTCTAAATCTAATTTACCAGACTCAATTTTAGAGAAATCAAGAATATCATTAATTAAGATCAACAAAGCATCTCCACTGTTGCGGATGATTTCGACAAAATCTTGCTGTTGCGCGTTTAGCTCTGTGTCTAACAGTAAACCTGTCATCCCAATGACTGCATTCATTGGAGTCCTGATCTCATGGCTCATTGTAGCAAGGAATTCACTTTTGGCTCGGTTAGCAACTTCTGCTTCTTCTTTAGCAGCTCTGGTTCGGTCTTCTGCTTGTTTCTTCTCTGTAATATCTGTTATTGTGCCGACAGCACGATAGGGTTGACCTGATTCGTCACAAATACCTTGTCCTTTGATAAATATCCAGACATAATGCCCATTCCGATGTTTGATGCGATGGGAATGCTGAAAACGTTCTGTTTCTCCCGCTAAATGTGCTTCTACATCTCTAATGGTTGTTTCTAGATCGTCTGGATGTATATTATCTGACCAAGTAGATAAAGTATGAGGCAGTGGATCGTTTTCATGGCCAATAATTCTCATCCATGTGGGTGAATAGTACACCTGATTTGTTTGTATATCCCAATCCCAAATTCCATCGTTTGTACCAGATATAGCAAGTGCATAACGTTCCTCACGATCGCTCAAAATAGATTCTATCCGGCGACGTTGAAGAATCTCTGCACTGAGGTCTTGATTTTTGTTGTGTAGTTCTTGAGTTCTTTCCCTGACTCGGTTTTCTAGAGATTCGTTTGTATGCTTAATTTCAGTGAATTTTTCCTGCAAAGCCAATAGCATTGACTGAAAATTAGCAGTTAGGGTATTAATTTCTGCAATTCTATTCTTCCTTGGCAAACCTATAGGAATTTCTTGATATAGCAGTTTTTGAGGTAAGTCTGTAGTGACTTGTGTTAGTGTTAACAACGGTGCTACTAATCTTTTACTGACCAGGACTGATATGATTAATCCTACCACTGCAATTATTTGCATTGTCACCAGATTTTTAATATAACTCGTTTCTAAAAAGTCTACGTAGGGAGCTGTAGGCAAGGTGACATATAGAGTCCAAGGAAGATCTGTACCAATTTCTATCTTTTTTCCATATAAAGATTTTTTCCATCGTTTCATCTTTGGCATTCCCGGTGTTGTTGGTTGCCACTTAAAAAGATCTCCATTGTACTTCACATCTCCTGTTTCCAGTAAGTCAAATTTTTTCCTCATATTTGCCCCTGAGCTACCCTCACTAATGATGTATTTTTCGCGATCGACCAGTATTGCTTCTATTTCTTTTACTTGAGTATTTAGTTGCCGGAGTTTACCTAATTCAGCTATGTCTACATAAGCATAAGCTACTCCCTGGAAGTTATTATCTTTGACTATTGGTACTAATATATCTATATGGGGTTCATTGGATACTCGATCTCTATAAATATCCGTAACTTGTGGTTGCAATTCTTTAGCTAGTTTGCTCCAATTGTACTTATCAGATATGTTCAAGTTGAGTAATGATTCTCCAAATTCATTAAATGCAGGTTCAGCAGCAATTATATTCCCCTTAGCATCAGTAACATATACCTTTAAAAAAGAGCTAAATGCTTTTTTCATTACTAATGTAGTTCGTTGGAGAGTAGATATTTCATTATTAGGTACTTGAGCTGCTATTTTTGCCAACTCTTCCACAGCATATAAGTGTTTTTGATACCAAAACTGTAAATTATTTACCAGAGGAATTGTTGCTGCATTTAGTTCTTTTTGAATATCTTTTTCTACTATGGTCAGTATATGTTGTCCATTAAATATTGTCAGGATGAGAGCCGGTAATAAAATAAATGCAACTAATAAGTTAAAAATAGTTTGTTGAAAAGATATTTTTTTGAAATATTTAGATAATTGAAGCAGTTGACGTATGGGTAAATAACTGATAATTAAATTAGCAATTAAGGCGTTCAATAAGCCATTAATTGATTGCTTCATCATAATTAATATAGTTTGTGTTGTACCTACGTTCAACACTAATCCATAAAGTAATACTGCTAGAGGCATCCCAATCAAAAGCCAATATATTCCATTTAGCAAGACTATATTTTGCAGACGGGGACGCTTTAACATTATTCCCACAAACATAGCTTCCAGAGTAAAGGCAACGATCGCATAGGGATGATGCCAGAGGAAGTATGTGTGGCTACTGACGATTAAGCCAGCTATTGTTCCCCATACAACTCCATAGAGTTCGACTATGACAAAAACTGCTATACTACCGAAGAGAAAATCTACCCCAAAGAATAAAGGTAATTTGAAATAATTGCCTAGATAACCTAAAATGATTAGTAATATTAATCCTAGTTTGCTTGTCAAACCAGAATTTTTTGGTAATTTTTTATTTTTATGGAAAAAGTTCATTTTTTTTTAACTTTAATTTTTGGTAATTCTTAACATTCGTTAAATTACATTGAACTTGATGGCATTCAAATTGTTAAATTGAGATAATTAAAATCCGTAATTATCCATAAGTTTGGAATAATAAATATTATCTTAACTATCTTAATATTAATCTATTAATGAAAAAATAGCTACAGAGAACAGTTGATAATTTGGTGTAAGATTCTGATAAATTTCTTTCTATTCCCTGTTCCTTGTTATCTCTGTTAGTGCACGTTTCCTTGCGTCTGATGCCGACATGGGGTTGCACCACTGTTCCCTATTCCTTCTTTTGGAGGAGATGTCTAAAGGGCAGAGGACAGAGGGAAAAATTGGATGGAGTATAAAACCCCATCACATTGTAGACACCCTACAGACAGTTAGGTTTTATGCCCTAGAGGTTAGGAGTCAGAATAACCGAATAATTAATAATTAAATAATTCTGGTTTAAAGCCTCCCTTTACCAATGGATAATTGACAATTGATAATTGATAATTAAAGAGTTATAAAGTTAGAGAGTTAGAGAATTCTTTCATTATCCACTATCAATTATCCATTAATAATATTTCCTGATATTCAATTCCGTAACGGTTTTAACCCGAGGTAATTATCAATTATCCATTAATGAACTTCTGCCCTCTGCCTTTCCTGATAAATATTAACTTCTGAGATTCACTTGAAATTTATCAACCAAAGCATCTCGAACCTTTTGCTGAATTGGGTCAATATCTGCATCCGTAAGAGTACGATCGCTCATCCGATATATTAACCGAAATGCTAAACTCCTTTGACCTTCTGGTACATTTTCACCCCTATATTCGTCAAATAATTCTATTGACTCTAATAACTTCCCAGCAGACTCAGAAATTACCTGTTTAATCTCATTCACAGACACATCAACTGATACAAAGAAAGCAATATCTCGGTCAGCAGGTGGGAAAGTAGAATAACCACTAAACTTGCGCCTCAACATATCTGCTTGAGTCATCACTGACAAAAGTAACTCTAAATTTAGCTGAAAAACATAAACCTCATCTGGTAACTCTCGCTCCTGTCGTAGTTGAGGATGCAATTGCCCGAATACACCGAGGGACTTGCCTTCCAAGCATAATGAAGCTGTTCTCCCTGGATGCAACAAAGGATTTTCTGAGCTTTGTTTATACTCAACTGCTAAATAGAGTCGTTCAAACACTTGTGTCAAAATACCTTTAGCTTCAAACCAATTTAAAGGTTGTTCTCCACCACCTAGAGTCCAACTTTTGGGAGCGTTGCTAATAATTCCGGCGATCGCATCTGCTTCCTCAAATTTTTCTCCCTCTTTCCAAAAAATACGACCTATTTCAAACCCATTTAATGCTCCATTTCCTTGTTCAAGGTTATATTGAAAAGCATTAATAAGTCCAGTTAGTAATTCTGTACGGAGAGCAGAATATTCCACAAATAGAGGGTTAGCGATCGCTATTTGATTTTCCTCATCTTGCTTAACCAAAGAATAGTGCATCAATTCAGTTAACCCTGCTCCACGGAAAGCTGCCCTGAGACTCAACACCGCAGACTGTTCCGGTGGTAAATAACCCGCAGCACTTTTGCTAGGTAGAGTTTCGCAGAAGTTATCATATCCATACAAACGAGCAACTTCTTCTATAAGATCGATTTCCCTTTCTAAATCTCGATAACGATACGGAGGTACTGTCACATTCCAAACCACCTCCTCTGTAGTTTCCGATCTAACTAGACCACACCCTAAAGATGTGAGAATACCTTCAACTTCTTCTGGTTGGAGAAAAGATTCATGCAAAGTACCTTCTCCACGCTTCAGTGGTCCTAAAATTTCATTCATTCGGTTGAGACGGAGGGATACTTCACGAGTTAATGTCAGGTAGTCTTCTGCCGTGCTCAAAGTTTCTTGAGTAGTAGTCTTTCCACCAGCTAATTCAGTAATCAACATAATAGCACGACGGCAGGCCAATGCTAATTCAGCTTGATTAACCCCACGTTCATATCTAGTTGATGCTTCTGTACGTAAACCTTGAGTTCGAGCTGAACGACGGATAGCGATCGGAGCAAAAATTGCTGCTTCCAATAATAAGTTTGTGGTATTGTCATTAACTTCCGTTTCTTCACCACCCATTACCCCAGCTAAAGCTACTGGTTTATCATTGGCCGTAATCAATAATGTTTCAGCTTCCAGGGTTCGCTTTTGACTATCTAGGGTAGTGAGAGATTCGTCAGGCTTTGCATAACGAACTCCTATTGTCAACTGCTCATTACCTGTCAGACTTATTAGCCTGTTTAGGTCAAAGCCATGAAGCGGTTGACCCCACTCTAACAAAATATAATTAGTAACATCTACTACATTATTGATAGACCGGATACCTGCAGCATCCAATCGTTGTTTTAACCATCCTGGTGAAGAAGCAATTTTTACTCCTTCAATGACAGTACCAATATAGACCGGGCAAGCTGCCGACTCTGAGATATCTATTTTCAGACTACTGGAGCTTTTTTTGTCTGTAATCAAAGTACCAGAAGCTTCTGGTATTCTCAGAGATGCTCCTGTCAAGGCAGCCACTTCTCGAGCAACACCAATCATACTGAGAGCATCAGCACGATTTGCCGTTGTTGTCAAGTCTAAAATAACGTCGTCTAGACCAAGTAAAGGCCGAATGTCACTGCCTAACTGTGGATTTTCTAACTCAAAGATATGAATTCCTTCAGAATCTTTTGTTAAGCCCAATTCTGATAAGGAGCAAATCATCCCTTCCGAGGGGACACCTCGTAGTTTACTCTTTTTAATTTTTAAGTCAATTTTCGACAAATAAGTACCAATAGTTGCTACTGGCACATAAATATCGGCTTTGGCATTCGGCGCTCCACAGACAATATTTAATGGCTCTGATTTACCAATATCTACTTGGCAAACTTGAAGTTTATCAGCATTAGGATGCTTATTAGCTTCTAGTATTTTTCCTACAACTACCCCGGCTGCCCAGGTACTTCGATCTTCTATTTCTTCTACCTCGAAGCCTGCCATTGTCAGAGTTTCGGCTAAATCTTCTGGAGAAATTTTGATGTCTACCAGTTCCCGCAACCAGTTCAGAGAGATACGCATTCTTTAATAATTCCCGATCTTTAGGCACAGCAGAGCAAGATATTTGCTCTTAGGCCATATTTATAACTTCAAGTAACATTTTATCTCTCTGGTGGGTGGCAGGGCTGTTTCATTCTAAATTTTGGCGTTTCTCTCAAAGCCTGATGGGGATACAGTTATGGGCAGTTCTACTTCAGTGAAGTGAAAAGTCCACTTTTAATCATAAATTACAGCAGTTTTTAAATGGGTGAACCACAGTTAAAAAGTTAGGTGGTAGGTGGTAAGTGAAACGAGGGCTGTGAATTCCACAATAGATGGCTGACTTTGTAGTCTACTCGAGTGAAAAGCGCTGTAAAAGCCTCTATCCCCGTGTCTCCGTGTCTCCGCGTCCCCGTGTCTATCGAGGTGTCTCCGCGTCCCCGTGTCTATCGAGGTGTCCCCACGTCCCCGTGTCTATAGAGGTGTCCCCACGTCCCCATGTCTATCGAGAATGAAACAGCCTAGGGTGGGTGGGGTCATAATTTGTCAAACTTTTAGTTTATTGTCGGCCTTGATTGTCAATAGGATATGGCAAAGAAACCGTTATTTGTTTTATTATCAATAGAGGGTTGCCTTACTATCCCCTCTTCCCTATCTCAATTTAAATGAGAAATTAATTTTCATAGGTACTTAAATTTTGAGCGTGGGAGCGGAATAAGTGAGTTTAATACTCCCAACAAATCATTAGTTTGGTAGTATTTAGTTAGTAGTTGGCCTTAACCTTCCACTAATTCATTTTGTATACCAATACTTTCTTTAACGGTTAGATCCTTTTCCTAACTTCTAACTTCTTCTTCCAGGATCACAAAAGGTAAAAGTAACATTTGTAACTTTATTAATTACTAATTTACTCAAATGATTATCAGTTAGAGTTTTTAACTTATATGTATCTACTTTTGACTTTTGTAGAGTTTGCAGATACAGAACTCAAAAGTCATATTAATGCTTTCGAGTAACTCATTAATATTACGGATAACTACTTTTGATTTTGAATATCTGGATGCTTCTACTTTTCTGTCCTGGCTAAAATACCTTTTGTGATTCTGGAAATATTTGATTTAGAGATGAACTTAATCCTAATCAAAAATATTTTGATTTGAGATGATTTTGCAAAATAACTATAAACTTTAATCATATTATCATCCCACTATTACATAACTATAATGTAATATATCTAGATTATTAAGTTAACTATTTAAAATCAACTTATTTAACAAATGTGTAGCATATCTACTTCTTGTTTAGGAAATATATGTAACTATACTATGAACTATATATCTGGACTCATCAAGCCGGGACTACGATAGATGTGTGAAATTTTAGATAATAAGCTTTGTGTAAATCCAAATAAGTTGGCCTTTGTTAAGTGAAGTTAGTGTGAAGAGATTAGTCATTAAAAGAAAAATTCAAATTAATATTTTTGCATAAATATGAGCTACTGTATAAACCCTGCCTGTCCTCGACCTCAGAACCCAAATAGTGTAAATAGATGTCAAGCTTGTGGTTCAGAGTTAATTTTACGCGATCGCTATCAAATTATTCAACCTCTTGGTAAAGGAGGTTTTGGAGCAACTTTTTTATCTAAGGATACCTCATTACCAGGAGATCCAATTTGTGTAATCAAGGAATTGCGTCCATCGACAACAACGCCAAGTGTATTAGAGATGTCGCGAAAACTATTTGAGCGAGAAGCTGAAACCCTGGGGAAAATTGGCCATCATCCCCAAGTACCTAGATTATTAGGTTATTTTGAGTGGAAAAAACATTTTTATTTAGTTCAAGAATATGTGAGTGGCTCAACATTAAAACAGGAAGTCAAAAAACAGGGTCTACTTAATCAAGAACAAGCTCAACAATTTTTGATTGAGATATTGCCAGTAATAAGTTATATTCACAGTCAGGAAGTAATTCACCGAGACATTAAACCTGCTAATATCATTCGTCGGAGTCAGGATGGTCATTTAGTTCTGATCGACTTTGGTGCTGTGAAAGATCATGTTAATCAAACTCATCTTGCCAGTGGTGGTACAGGAGAAACTGCTTTTACAAATATTTCTATTGGTACTTCTGGTTTTGCTCCACCAGAACAAATGGCTTTGCGACCTGTATATGCAAGTGATATTTATGCTTTAGGAGTAACTTGCATTTTTCTGCTGACAGGAAAAACTCCAAACGGCCTTGGTTACGACCAGATCAATGGTGAAATTCTCTGGCGTCCTCTGGTTAATGTTAGCGACTGGTTTGGGGAAATATTGGAGAAAATGTTAGAAGTTTCCGTGCGACATCGCTTCCAGTCAGCAGAAGAACTTTTAACAGCATTGAAGAAAAAAGAACCTAAGAAAAAGCAGGTTGAACCGACTTCAAATAATAGTCTAAATACAGTATCTAGAGAAGAGCCAAAAGAGCCAACAATTTTTCATGAAAATGAAAATGATTTGTCCTGGATGTCTCCTCATACTCAAGTTGCTCAGAAAATTCGAGAACGTAAAACTCGTATAGAAAAAAAACCTGCAACTCAAGCTCGACAGATGAAGATGAGGAAAGAAGCTTCCAAGGGATATTTGACGACGGTTTCTCCAAAAAAGACAACAACATTAAACTCTAAATTAAATTCTAAAGCTCCAGAAAAATGGACTGCTGCAACATTGCGTAGTGCTTATGTTAAAGGTAGAAGAGATTTTGCTGATTGTAATTTAAGTCGCCTGAATTTGCGTAATGCCAAGTTGTCTGGGGTGAATTTTTATGGAGCTAATTTGTATCAAAGTGATTTGCAAGGCGCAGATTTATCTGATAGTAATCTTGGTCATGTTAATTTAACTAATACTGTTCTCAAAAATGCAAATCTGCATAAGGCTTATTTAAGTACAGCTAGTTTGGCAGGATGCGATCTGCGGGATGCAGACCTGACAAATGCTTATTTGAATGGTGCGAACTTACGGGGAGCAAATCTGTGTGGTACTAATCTCACTAATGCAATGATCAATGAAAAACAAATAGATATGGCAAAAACTAATTGGTGGACAATTATGCCCAACGGAAAAAGAGGTTCGGGATTGTGACATAGTGCAGATTGCTTAATATATATTATAATAGTGGCCGAAAAATTTTCAGGAGTTGCTTTATGCTCGAAAAATTTTTTTATGCCACAATTATTACGTTATTATTGCCTATTTTATTAGGTATATCACCTTTTTCCAAACCTCAAAGTCCTAATTTTAAGGAAATAACATGGAAAAACAACTATATTCAAGATATATCTCCAGAACCACGCTATTCAGCAACCTCATGGTTTTTTCTGGTTAATACATGGCATTTATAGATATAGTTGTGCAGAAAATATTTTGGAATTAGGAATAAAGAATGACTGAGAATACTAGAAACCCACGCCATTAGGCGTGGGATATTCTTAGTAAGCTCAAATTTTATACTTTTCGAGCAAAATCTAATGGCTTCCTGCCCATGTCACCCATTGACGAGAAACACCTACATGAGAGCTAGCTACACTTAATTCTGCTTGATTAACATTTGCTTCTGTCAAATCTGCACCACTCATTTCTACTTCATTCAGGTTTGCTCCTATTAAGTCTGCACCAGTAAGATTAGTACTGCGCAGATCTGCTCGATTCAAATTAGCTCGTGCTAGCTTTGCTCCTGTCAAGTCAGCACCGATGAGATTAACATCACTTAAATTCGCGCTACGCAAGTCTGCATAACTCAGATCGGCACCAGATAAATTTGCTTGACTTAACTCAGCTCCACTGAGTTTGGCCCCACTTAAGTCAATCCCACTTAAATCAGCTTGATTTAGATTAACCATAGTCAGTTTTACCCCACGCAGATTTGCATTACTGAGGCAAATTCCTCGGAAATAACGTTTTCCTATAGAGTAGCGACTTAGGAATTTTTGAGCATCCATATTTTTCAACTCCGCTTGATAAAATTAGTTTTTTTTACTAGCTATCAGCTATTAGCTATCAGCAGTCAGCTATCAGCTATCAGCCTAAATTTGTATTAGTGGTACTTAGACATTTTCTGGCATAAAAACGGCTTGTTTGCGCAGCATTCCGCAGGAAAAGTCAGTCTAGATAAGGGAATTACGTCAATGCCCTAAAAATGGCTAAAACCCTTGGTAATAAAGGATTTATACCTTTTTGACGTAAAAACCTCTGCCTGTCTATATTTGAGCCTATTTTCTGCTGCTATTTTGTGTAAGTCCCATTAGGTATCTGTTTGCGGAGTACTCCGGACTGAAAAGCTTGGTTTTAAAGCCCCGACTTCTAGCTTGTTGCTTAATTTTAGAAGGGCTTTAAATCCTCTTTTTTGTTCCAGAATGCTCCGCAAGCGCACAAAGCTGACTGCTTAACTGCTGAAATATTTTTAAAGATGGTTTATCTTTTTATAGTGGCAGAAACATGAAAAAATGTAGCTAAAAGTACACAAAAGTTTAAAACTATGTAAACTTGTATGAAAAAATTTATAGCTTTGATGCTCTAGTATTGCGTATGGCACAATAGCAATTAATAAGTTTTATTTTTTTAATGAAATACCAATTCTTATCAATATTGCTAGAGTTGATAGGGCAATCTAACTTGCTCAATGCTAGTCATAAGTCGCCAAGATTAGTCTCTCAAGGGAAAAAACAACCACGAAGAAAAAACAAAATTATTCAGTATATATTAACTTTTCCTATCAGAATTGTTGTAGCTTTCTGCTTTCTATTTATGTCTTTTGCTTTGGGTTTTGGACCTTGGACTCACTTTCATATTGTTCGTTTTCTCAAGATTCATGGAGAAGAAACAAGAGCTTTTGTTGTTAAACGAGTCAAAGCTAAACGTGGTAGTCAAGGTAGTATAAAAAAACAGTACTACATTATCCGATTGTCTAATCAAAATACCAACAAAGTTGTGAAATTGCGTTCAAACGCTGAATATCCTGTGAGAGAATACATAGATGTACTGTTTTTTCCTAATACTCCAACAACTTTGGATATACCACTACTTCCTTTAGGTGGGAAATTGCATTTCTCTTTGGAGATGTCTATTGTCAGAGGGAGAAAAAAGGATTCACTTCTCAAACTCTACTTTTCCAGTGTGAGAAAGAATGCTGATGATTTTGGCGTTACTCACACTCTTTTTTCGGTTTTGTTCTTATGCTTATCCATTACAATAATAATCTTTGTACCAAATAAAATCAAATCCGGTTAAATAGTTACGGATTTGATATAATTAGGGAGAGGTAATTATCAATTATCAATTATCAATTATCAATTATTAATTATTAATTATTAATTATTAATTATCAATTATTGAATCCAATCTTCTAATAAGGTGTACAACACAGGAACTACAATTAAACTCAACAAAGTAGAAGTAGTTAACCCTCCAATAATTGCTACAGCTAGAGGTTGTCGTAATTCTGCTCCTGCTCCTAACCCCAAGGCGATCGGCAACATTCCTAAAACTGTCGAACTTGTGGTCATTAAAATAGGTCGCAGTCGCACCAACCCAGTTTGCAAAATAGCTTGTCTCCGGTCTAACCCTGACTGACGCAGTTGATTAATATAATCCATTAACAACAGAGCATTTTTATCCAGTAAACCCAGGAGAAAAATTAGACCGAGTAGGGAAATAACGCCAAAATCACTCTGAGTAAATAATAATCCTAACATTGCCCCTACAATAGACAAAGGTAAACACAAACCTACTACCAAAGGTTCTAAAAATCTACCAAAAAGTAAAACTAAGACTGTCAACATACATACAACAGAGAAACCTAAAGTTACAAAAAAACTACCAAAGACTTCCCCTACTCTCAAAGAATCTCCACCTAAGTCCAATTTGACACCAGGAGGTAAAATTGGTTGAGCTATTTCTACTGCTAAATCTATAGCATTCCCTAATGCTATACCATCAGAAAGATTAGCCGTAATATATATAACTTGCTTTTGAGCGCGGTGAGTTATTTCCATGGGGTTATCAAAATTATTATTATACTGAGGCGCTATAGTTAAATCGACAAATCCTGGTATTTTGGCAATTTGAGATTGAATTTTTTGAGCTGTATTGTAGAGAATTTCTAGATTATCTCCTAATAACATTACCTCAAAAGGTTTTCCGGCACCAGTCTCAACAAATGGAATATCCTCAACACTAATACTAGTATTTTTTAAATCAGATAAAGCTTTACGAGTTTGCTCTTGTATTTGAGCAGTATTGAGCGATCGCTCTTTTTTGAGTTTCACATATATTTTACCTCGATTTGGTTCGCCCTGGAAACCTGCAATACTAAAGACTGATTCTACTTCTGGAGAGGATAAAACAATTTCCTCGATCTCTTGCGCTACTCTACGAGATTTTCTTAATAAGATTCTAGTGGGAGATTTGGTTAGATCGCTAATCCAATTAAATGCTCCTTCAGCAAAAATTGAGTTATCAGGAGGTGCTGGAGTTGCTTGGGGAGAGGGAACATTTTCAGTATTTTGAGTAAAATTAGGTAGAGGGTAAGTGTAGGTAATATTAAATTCTCCTCGGTCTAGTTGTGGCACTAAACCTTTAGGAATTAGAGGAATCATTGCCACACCAAGAATGAAACTGAGTAAAGCTATTG
>NZ_CEZPJD010000067.1:0-1416 GCF_983059655.1 Okeania sp. | reverse complement strand
ACTTCAAACTTCTGACTTCATTTAACCACCACACTGCTAATACTGGAGATAAAGTGCGGGCGACTAATAAAGAAATTAATACTGCTGCGGAAACTGTTAAACCAAAGGGTTGAAAAAATTGACCAAGGGTATCCCCCATAAAAGCGACTGGGAGAAATACTGCGGCAATAGTACAGGTAGAAGCAACAACGGTTAACCCTATTTCATCGGTACCATTGATGGCCGCTTGCTTGGGAGTTTCTCCTGCTTCGAGATGTCTGGCAATGTTTTCCACATCTACAATAGCATCATCAACAATGATTCCAATTATTATTGCTAAGGCAAGGAGGGTAATAGTTTCTAGGTTAAATCCAAATATTGCCATGACAATACAAGTACCTAATAGAGAAATAGGTATTGCTAAAGCTGTAATTATGGTGGCTGGGAAATTCCGTAAGAATGGAAAAATGACTGCTACTGCTAGAATAATTGCTAATAGTAGGGCATCAATAGTAGCTTGGGTTGCTTCCTGAATATAGTCTGCTTGGGTTTCTGCTAAGAGGAGTTTTATTTCTGGCAAGTCAGACTGCATTTTTGCTATGGTTGTTTCTACTTTACTTACAGTTTCTAAGGCATTAGCATCAGCACGTTTTACTACTTGGAAAGCTATGGCATTTTGATTATTGAAACTGACTAAGGTCGGGAAGGTGTTAGGAAGTGATGTGTCGGTATCTTTTTGTTTTAAGGAAGAGTCACCAAGTAGATTGACTTTTAAAACTTCTGGTAATTTTGAAATATTAGGAATAATTTGATTTTGAGCAATGGCAGTTAATTCTTTGAGGGTCTTACTGTCACTAATAATGGCGTAGCTAATTGCTGCTGACTCGTTTAAGTCAAGACTGATTATTTCTAAATTAGTTTCTGGAGGGAGAGGTACTTGTTTGAGTACAGTTTCCACATCTGCTGTTGCTGATGTTAAATTGCTTTGGGTGGTAAAAGCTATGTTGATGACTGCTTGCCCTGGATATGTTGAGGAGCGCAATTCATACATTCCTTTTTTTTCGAGCATTTTAACAGCTTTTTCGATGGGAGTTGTAATTTGCGTTTCTGTTTTGATAGTATTGTCAAAATTTGCTGTTGCTTGTACTACTACTACTGGAAAACTGACTTCTGGAAATAAACCATATTTGAGATTACTAAAGGCAAAAAGACCTGCTATTACTACGCTTAACCAAAAACAAATAGTTAACCATGGTTGAGCGATCGCCCATCTGGAAATATTCCAGCGTTGTCGTAGATTTTTTGCTTTAGATTGTTTCATAGGTGGTAGGTAGTAGGTCGTAGGTTGGCAGATCTGGAACCGTAATAGTATTGATTGAACTTGGGACAAATTATCTCAACTCCAATTAAAAGAAAAGAGAATAGAGATATTTCCTT
>NZ_CEZPJD010000066.1:5076-18604 GCF_983059655.1 Okeania sp. | reverse complement strand
CTCTTCACTACTCCCTACTCCCTACTCCCTACTCCCTGCCGAGCGCAAAAAGACTAGTGAAGCGCAAACCCTAATTAATATTAAACTGAAGTGACACATCTGATAACTGATAACTAAAATTACAGCTTATACTTTAGTCATAATTGCGCTGAACTGCTCAAACCTAAAACCTACTCCTTTTAAGGGGATAATAAAGAAAAATTGTCCTTGGAGTTAATCCTCTTTTTTTAAAGAATTATGTAATTATTAATTATTAATTATTGAACAGATACATCAAGCCCGGCAATTCCCGACAAAAGTCGGGAAAACCGTTCATAGCAGTGTGACGGCAGAACCTACCACCTAAAACCTTCTTCAAATAAATTGTCAGGATTGAAACCGATAAAGTGTATAATCGATGGTGCTAATGCCAAACAGTGGCCATAATATTAATCTCATGCTCCCTCAATTTCAAATAGATACAACTTTTGACTTATCTACCTATCTAGCAAAGCGAAAAGCTCTGGTTGAAAAAGCTCTGGACAATTCTATTACTGTAGTCTATCCGGAAAAAATTTATGAGGCGATGCGCTATTCCCTATTAGCAGGTGGTAAGCGGTTACGTCCAATTCTTTGTTTGGCTACTTGTGAGTTATCAGGCGGAAATATAGAAATGGCAATGCCCACTGCCTGTGCATTAGAGATGATCCATACTATGTCATTGATCCACGATGATTTGCCCGCGATGGATAACGATGACTATCGCCGAGGTAAATTAACAAATCATAAAGTTTATGGTGAGGATATTGCTATTCTCGCAGGTGATGGCCTGTTGAGTTACGCTTTTGAATTTGTAGCTACTCAAACTAAGAATGTGTTGCCACAGCAAGTGCTACAAGTGATAGCTCGTCTCGGAAAAGCCGTGGGAGCAGCAGGTTTAGTCGGAGGCCAAGTAGTAGATTTGGCTTCAGAGGGACTTTCAGAGGTATCTGAAGAAACACTGCATTTTATTCACACTCACAAAACAGGCGCTCTTTTAGAAGCTTGCGTAGTCTGTGGAGCTATGCTTGCCAATGCTTCCCGTGCTAATCTACAAAGACTTTCCCGTTATGCTCAAAATATTGGTCTAGCTTTTCAAATAGTTGATGATATTCTCGATATTACTGCCACGACAGAAGAGTTAGGGAAAACAGCCAGAAAGGATATAGAGGCTCAAAAAGCTACCTATCCTGCTATTTGGGGATTAGAAGAATCTCGGCGTCAAGCTCAAAGACTAATTGAGAATGCCAAGGCAGAGTTAGAAGTTTTTGGAGAAAAGGCCATGCCATTAATAGCCTTAGCAGATTTTATTGTTAGTCGCAGTAACTAGGAGTACAATATGCAAAATATTGGCGAAATCACGGATAACCATGTTCTATGGGTTGCCCTCCTAGCTTGTGCAATAGCCCAAGTCGTCAAGGTAGTGGTGGAGTTGGTTCAAAATGGTAAGATTAATTTACAGGCTTTAGTCACAACAGGAGGAATGCCCAGCGCTCACTCTGCATTCGTGACTGCACTGGCAGTAGGAGTGGCTCAAGCCAAAGGTTGGGGGAGTCCAGAGTTTGCACTGGCTTTAGTTTTTGCCATCATTGTTATGTACGATGCAGCGGGAGTTCGTCAAGCTGCTGGACTACAAGCACGAGTTCTCAATCAAATTATGGATGAATTTTTCCAAGAAGACCACCATCTCAGTCAAGACCGTCTCAAAGAGTTATTAGGCCATACTCCCATACAGGTAATAGCAGGTTTTTTTCTAGGAGTAGCTGTGTCTTGGATTGCTAGTTTCAATTATTAATTGATTTAATTCTAGGACTAATTAATGTCACCCTATTACTATCTACAACAAAAGCTAAAAATCCACGGTTGCTTAATCTAGACAAACTACTTGTAGCAGCTTTACTACTCTTAGTATATGTAACTAACAAAAAAGGTTTTTGTCCATAGGCAACTAAGCCTACATTACGCCCTAAACTTCTTTCCAACTGTAGAGCAATTTCTGGTCGATTATTGTAGTCTACTAAGACTGCAAAACCCTGACCCAGAGGTTGAGGGTTAAACCCTATTTCTGGAGGCGCTGGCAATGAAGTATCTGATGGAGCTGTTTGTTCACTAGGTCTAACTACATAAGCAGACAACCCTACAATGTCCTGAATATAACGTGCCCAATCACTAGCCACATCTTGGTCATCAAAGCCCCGGATACTGCTAACAGTCTGGTCAATGTAACGACAGACTTCGATAATAATATCTGGTGGTAGACTCCGCCTAACTATATTTTGAGATCCTGATGTCTCTGTAATTATTACCAGTAAATATTCGTCACTAGCAGGGGGTTGACAAGTTTCTAGACCATTAGCATAGTTAGTATCAATTGTCAAAGATGACAAAAATAAACAAGCTGAGGCCATAAAAGTTTTCAGGCCCCCCAAGCAGAATTTATGGAGTTGCAGTTGAGTATGATTCATGGCCAAAAATAACAAAGAAGGGAGTTATTTCAGTTATCAGTTATCAGTTAGCTTCATAAGGTCGGAGCTACGCTAACAGTTATCAGTACCTCCAACTAAAGCCAGAGCCTTGAAAATACTTAATTGATTTTTTTTCATCCCCTTAAAAGGAGAAGCTTCAGACTTCATTTTTTTGGTCAGGGAATAAGGGAGTGGGGGAGTAGGGTCATTTTATCGTCAAGGGAGAAAATTGTATCCTTTGAATTTTTGAAATTTCGTACATCTGGCTAGAATTACTTAACCAAAAATACCAAAAATATAGAGTTGTAAATATTCTCTGGCAAAAATGAATTAGCTCTGGTACAGAGGAGGGGAGAATCTGATATCTTCTCAAGCTCAAGATACAAGATAGATGAAGATCATTTTTATATAATCCAGTTATATAGTATATGTTGATAATTCTATAATTACTCCCCCACTTACCTACTCCCCTACTCCAAGAGAACCTAAAGGTTCTGGGATAGAATCTGAAGGTGCTTGAAATTCACCTGTAATTACAGACTCCAAACGTAACTTTAACCAAGTAATAAATTTAGAGTTAGTAGAAATAATCGCTGCAGCAGGTTGAGGACATTTAGCCTTAATATTAGCCATTTCAGGAGCTTCTAAAAAAGCAGGTTGAGGAATCAGCCAAAAATCTATTTCTTTTTCCTTTTCGTGATAATCTCTGGTGCGCTCCCTAAAAACTTCTTCCAGGGGTTCTTCATCTAGTAAAAATTTTTTACTCGCTAAAACGTAATAGTAAGTTTGCATTTCAATCAATCAAAAGAAATTAGTAATTATAACTGGTTATTGATGGCTTGTTTCATCTCGCGGACAGCTCGTTCCATACCCACGAGTACCGCCCGAGAAATTATTGTATGACCAATGTTGAGTTCTTCCATACCTTGTAGACAAGCAACTGGATAAACATTCCAGTAAGTAAGGCCATGTCCAGCATTGACTCGGAGTCCAGCAGCGATCGCCATTTTGCACCCATTTGCCAAAATAGTTAATTCTTGATGGCGAGTGGCCTCATCAGTAGCTTCTGCATAACATCCTGTGTGGAGTTCAATAAACTTAGCCTGAATCTCTGCGGAAGCTTCAATCTGGGCCTTTTCTGCATCTATAAACATACTGACAGGAATATCCGCTCCTTGCAACTGAGATACTACCTCTCTCATACGAGGGATATTACTAGCAACATCCAAACCACCTTCGGTCGTTACTTCTTCGCGACGTTCTGGTACAAGAGTAATATAATCAGGCTTAATTTCCAGAGCGATCGCCACCATGTCTGTAGTAGGTGCCATCTCCAGATTCAAATGAGTCCGCACCGTTTGTCGCAGAATCTGGACATCTCTTTCCTGAATATGCCGGCGGTCTTCCCGCAGATGAACAGTAATACCATCAGCTCCAGATAGTTCAGCTAAAACTGCTGCTGCTACTGGATCTGGTTCTACAGTTCGTCGTGCTTGTCTAATTGTGGCAACGTGGTCAATGTTGACACCTAGAGTGGGCAATTTTTAATTCTCCCGGTAGTGTTAGTTAATTTGCCATATTAGTTTAGTTGCAAATGTTCACTTGAGCAACTATTTCTTAGGAATTTTATTGTCCAGGCACTTAAAATTTTTACTTATACAAATACAAAGTGTCAAAAAAGAATTTTACAAAACTTGAGTTATCACCGGATCTGGAAACAGAGAGCAGAAATTTGTAGTAAATATGTATCAAACTGGTATTAGGTAGGTCAAACTAATATATACAGGATTTACGCAGAAATTTCATATATAGTAGGTGTGATTCACGAATTACCCCTACAGGTGGTGTATAATTAGATATTTTTCGTAAGCCCTAAATAAATATAGTTGTGATGAAGATTAAAATTTTTTTCTCGCCTATATCTTAAGTTTTAGATTGATTTATGGCTATTTATTATAATCCCTGTAATTTAATTCATAGAGCAGTTAATGATTAGCCTTTCAATCAACTATAAACTAGGGAAAAAAATATGTTATTGCTGTTTGCATACTTATTTAATTTAGGGCTGACAAAATCAATTTTAAATTTGATAAAAACTTAGGATTTTTGAGAACTATAGCAATCCTATTTTATTTGTGTATAAAAATCTTAATGTTTTTAGGGAATAGGTAAGAGTTTCAGTTTTTTTATCTACTTTTTGATTACCCGCAACCAATTTAGGATTGCTATATGTTAAATAATTTCGGTAAATTACTGTAAAATTAAAGTTTTGATGTTACTAAGTATTACTTTTGACTTTTGACTTTAGTTATACACTTGGAGCTGTAGGATGGAAATATCACAAAATTGTCTAAATTTAATCAAGAAATGGGAAGGACTTTATCTGGATGCTTATCTAGATCCAGTAGGAATACCAACAATTGGGTATGGAACCATTCGTTATCCCAACGGAAAAAAAGTTCAGCTAGGAGAAAGAATTACAGAAAGAAATGCAGAATTTTATTTAAAGTATGAATGCGACAAAACAGCAGAAGTAGTTTCGAGGCTGGTTCAAGTTCCTCTAAATCAAAATCAGTTTGATGCTCTTGTATCCTTTTGTTATAACGTTGGAACTGGTGCTTTTCAAAGTAGTACCATGTTAAGAAAACTTAACCAAGGAGACTATCGAGGAGCAGCAAATGAATTTCCACGGTGGGTAAACGGAATAGTAAATGGTGTTAAGCAATCACTACCAGGATTAGTATCCCGTCGTGCTGAGGAACAAATACTATTCAACACTGTTAGCAATGAAGGAAAACCCTTGCTTCAAGAAGAATCATTGCAAGATCGAGTAACTTGGCTAGAAGGATACAGAGATGAAAATAAAAAAACTGTAGTTGTAGCTTGGCAGGGAGGTGAAGTAGGAGAAATATTAACTTTAGAAAAATTTGACAAAGAGCATTTAGCTAATGTTTTTCCTCTATACAAAAATGCTAGATATTTTGTAATTGCTCCAGCAAATAAACCAATTCCAGCAGGGGAAAGAGTTTCTATTTTTGGCATTTCTGATATATTCAAGAAAGGTAAAAATCCTAGCCTCAATCGTGTATTGGTGCGAGGTAGTCAAGGGGAAGATGTGAAAATTTTACAGGTTAGATTGAAGGATTTAGGGTACTATACCGGAAAGATTAATGCTTTTTTTGATAATAAAACTGAATTAGCAGTTATAGACTTTAAGCAAGATTATTTTGTTAATACAAATGTTGATGGCACAGTAAACTTAAGAACCTGGCAAAGATTGTGGGGAGAAAAGCCTGCTCCAGTACCTTCTACACCCCCTGTAACTACAGGCAAAAATTATTTGCTCCTAACAAAAACAAATCGTAAAGATGTCTATGGATGTTATGTGCTGAACTTAGACTATTTTAAAAATGGGAAACTACAAGACAGATTAGAAGTTTGCTGTGGCGCTCCTGGGAGACAATATTTTCGTACCGCAGCTCAAAGTCGGGCAATGACTGGAGAACCATTGCCAGAGGGAAAATGGTACGTTAATGATATTATCTGGGCTGATGGGAGAGATAATTATTACGGTAATATTTTTCAGAGTGGTATCGGTCCTGTAACTGTTCCGTTAGACTATTTAGAACCTGGTACTACAGAAAGAAGCGCGATCGAAATTCATATTGACTGGAATCGCAATTATGGTGCGCCTGGCACTGTGGGTTGTATCGCTACCTACAATATAAATGACTATAAAACCTTGGTTACTTGGCTCAGGGACACAGATCCTCGCGATCTCTATGTTGACTGGAAATTAGGAACTTGTCCTAAACCCTAGATTAAATAAGCGATCGGCAATCAGCACATCAGCAGCCAGCAGTAAATATTTAGAAGGAGGTTTCAACCCCTCCTCAATCCTTTCGGTTGATATAAACCGGGAATTTACAGAAGTTTTGGAATCGCCATCCCACCCAACGGGTGCGCTGCGAAGAAAGAACTCCGTTCCGCTGTCGCGATCGACCGCTTTTTTTTCCCCTTAAAACTTTAAACCTGAATTATTTAATTATTAATAATTAATAATTCGGTAAACTCAAGTAGGGGCGTTAGCGGAGCTTTGCGCAAGCAGATCGCGTTTTGCGGAGCATTCCGTTAGGAAATCGCCCCTACAAGCTGAAGCACTCAATGCTAATAACTAATAGCTGGTTAATTTTTGTTTTCTCAATTTTCTGTATTTTCAACAGGCATCATCTACCTACACTGTTAGTGTAATTCTTTCTACGGAAAAAGTTAATCTATGAGTATAGGTAGTTCAATTTAGTAAAGAAGAAATATGGCTTATAGAATAAACCGTCGCGCCTATGCTGAAACTTATGGACCAACAATAGGCGATCGCGTCCGTCTAGCTGACACAGAATTATTTATAGAAGTCGAGCAAGACTATACCACTTATGGGGATGAAGTAAAATTTGGTGGAGGCAAAGTCATCCGTGATGGTATGGGACAATCTCCCATTGCCAATGCTGACGGCGCAGTGGATCTAGTCATTACCAACGCTCTAATCCTCGACTGGTGGGGAATTGTCAAAGCAGACATCGGCATCATAGATGGTAAAATCTACAAAATTGGCAAAGCAGGGAACCCCTACATCCAAGATAATGTAGATATTATCATCGGTCCGGGAACTGAAGCTGTAGCGGGTGAGGGCATGATTTTAACAGCAGGTGGCATTGATACCCACATTCATTTTATTTGTCCTCAACAAATCGAAACAGCGATCGCTTCTGGTATCACAACTATGTTAGGGGGAGGAACAGGTCCTGCCACAGGTACTAATGCCACTACCTGTACTCCCGGTCCTTGGAATATTCACCGAATGTTGCAAGCTGCTGAAGCTTTTCCGGTAAATCTTGGTTTCATGGGCAAAGGTAACAGCAGTCAACCCCAAGCTTTGGTCGAACAAGTATTAGCAGGGGCGATGGGGTTAAAATTACATGAAGATTGGGGAACTACCCCGGCGACGATCGATACCTGCTTAAATGTTGCGGACGAATACGACGTGCAAGTTGCTATCCACACCGATACTCTCAACGAAGCAGGGTTTGTAGAAACCACTATAGAAGCTTTTAAAAACCGGACAATTCATACCTATCACACTGAAGGTGCAGGAGGCGGTCACGCTCCAGATATTATCAAAGTCTGCGGTCAAGCAAATGTTTTACCTTCTTCTACTAACCCCACTCGTCCCTATACTCTCAATACTTTGGAAGAGCATCTGGATATGTTGATGGTGTGTCATCATCTAGACCGAAATATTCCAGAGGATGTGGCTTTTGCAGAATCTCGCATTCGTCGAGAAACTATTGCTGCTGAGGATATATTGCACGATCTGGGAGCGTTTAGTATGATTGCTTCTGACTCTCAGGCCATGGGGCGTGTGGGAGAGGTGATTATTAGGACTTGGCAAACAGCTCACAAAATGAAGATTCAGCGCGGAAATTTGAGTGGAGAGTCTGGGGAAAATGATAATTTGCGTGCTAAACGTTATGTGGCAAAATACACTATCAACCCGGCGATCGCTCATGGTATTGCTGAGTATGTAGGTTCAGTGGAAGTAGGAAAGTTGGCAGATTTATGTTTGTGGCGACCTGCTATGTTTGGGGTGAAACCAGAAATTGTGATTAAAGGAGGAGCTATTGCTTATGCTCAGATGGGAGATGCTAATGCAAGTATTCCTACCCCACAACCAGTAGTTATGCAGCCAATGTTTGCTAGTTTTGGGGGAGCGATCGCTGCTACTTCTTTAACTTTTGTTTCTCAAGCTGCTTTAGAGGCCGATATTGCTGCTCGACTACAGTTGAAAAAGTCAGCAGTGGCAGTGGCAAATACTC
This sequence comes from Okeania sp., assembly GCF_983059655.1. Classification (NCBI taxonomy): domain Bacteria; kingdom Bacillati; phylum Cyanobacteriota; class Cyanophyceae; order Oscillatoriales; family Microcoleaceae; genus Okeania; species Okeania sp. The sequence continues at coordinate 10,251 of NZ_CEZPJD010000066.1, read as the reverse complement.
GGCAAATTAGCAAACAAGATATGAAGTTAAATGATGCTTTGCCAGAAATAGAAGTTGACCCGGAAACTTATGAGGTTAGAGCAAATGGGGAGTTATTGACTTGTGAACCTGCAACAGTTTTACCCATGGCACAGCGATATTTTCTGTTTTAGGAGGTTTGCTCAAAAAAAGCTATTACTATTAATATCGAATCTGGTAGCATTGGTGTAATTAGGGCTTGCTGATTAAATATAAAATCATTGACAGGTAAAGCTTTTAGCATTTTTAGGGCTAGAAAAAGTGCAATAAGTGAGGTCAAAAAGGTTGAAAAAGTTAGCACAAAAGGCTTACTAGGACAGAAAAATTAACAGACTATTTTTTCGACTACCTCCTAATTAACTCCCATTCCTCCTGACTCCTATCTTCTAAGTTCTGACTCCTACCATCACCCATAAGACTAAAGAAAGGCAGAGGGCATAAGGGTTTATCCCGCATTCTGCCCAATCTGCTGTATGTATCAATATTCAATCAGATATGATAGTTGAGATAAAGCTTACCGAAAAAATCAAGCTAGATGCGCTAGTAGCAGCAAATCCGCAAATCAAGATATGAAGTTAAATGATGCTTTAGTAAAAAAAATGTAGATTGACCCTGAAAGCTATGAAGTGAAAGCGGATAAAAGGTTACTTAGGTGTGCATCTACTACAACTTTACAGATAGCGCAGCGATATTTTCAACTCTAGTAACATGAGGATATTCTTGATACTAGGAAAGTATAGAAAATTCTATAGTTGGACGCTACTTGGATTCTTTTCTATGGGTGATTCACTACTTATCGAACTAATCATTTTCTTGAACGCAATGAGTAATATAGGGACGATTGTTAGTACCACCATCGGACAAACAATACATGAACAGGATTCACAAGCACAATTCATTGCCATCATGTGTGTCATTTTGTTATCGTTACTAAAGAATATATTAGTGTCAAATTATAACAGATAAAAAGACAACTGTAATATTTTTTATAATTTCTTAAAATATATTGATTTTTTCTATACCCATGCTTGTTATACTCTTTTGTTTGTTCACATTCACATTGAATACTAATACTAACTAAAGATGATACAATAGTGCTTGGAGGAATTTTTGCTACAAATATCTATTTTTTACAAGCAGATTTTTATCGCATTATTTGAGTAAATTATAGCAATTCCCAAAAAGAGCGAGGTACAAAATTTTAGGCTTGAGGGAACAGGGAATAAAAAGACAAAAAGATAACTGTACCTCATGACTTTGGGAAACGCTATAGTATAAATTAACCTACTACTAAATACGGTTATGAAAAGGTACTTTTTCCAAATGTTCTCTAATCCTTCTGCCTTCTGCCTTACTTTCCTAATAAAGCTCCCATCTAAACAGGATTTAGTATAACCTAAAACCTACCACCTAAAACCTAAAACTATATTCAATTAACAACCTCAATTACCAATGAAAAATATAGTTGTTGCCCTCGACTTTTCTCAAATAACTCCTGCCATTATTACTCAAGCTGAAGCTTTAGTCCAGGCTTTTAACAGCAAATTATGGTTAATTCATATCGCTGAACCAGACCCTGATTTTGTTGGCTTTAAGACTGGACCTCAGCCTAAGCGCGACCGCTGGGCACAAGAGTTTCGTCGAGAACATCAACAGATTCAAGATTTGGCAGAGGAGCTACGACAAAAAGGTCTTGATACGGTGGCTTTGTTAACTCAAGGTTCTACAGTAGAGACTATTTTGGCAGAGGCAAAAAAATTAGCTGCTGATTTAATTATAGTAGGGTCTCATGGACGCAGTGGTATTGAGAAATTTTTTGCGGGTAGTGTTAGTGAGGGTATTTTGCATGGTGCCCATTGTCCAGTTTTAGTAATTCCTGCTAGTTGGCGATCGCCAGAAACAATAGAAAATTGAAAGAGAGGGAGTAGGGGAGTGGGGAGTAGAGGAGTAGGGGAGTAGGGGAGTGGGGGAGATTGGATATTGAAGTAATTGTAGAATTATAAAAATATACAGCAGATTCGGTCGCATAAGAAGTACAGATATTAATAATTAAATGTTCCCAGTGCGGGCAAGATGCCCGCGACTAGTTTTCCTCACGCCTAGGTGAAATCCATGGTTTTAGGGAACAGGGAACAGGGAATGGGGAATAGACAAAAAATATTCCAGATTGTTCAGTTGTACCTCATAAATAAGGAATCTGCTGTATCATATTCCCTGGTATAGTTTGTGTAAACCAAAGCGTGAATATCTACAGAAAATTTGAGTTTTTTCCAGCTTTAAACCTTCTTTCTTCTTCCTTCTTCCTTACCAAAATATTTTTGATATAAATCTGGAACTAATTGTAATCCTCTTGAAGTAATAGTATCCGATTCAATTATGCCTTTATTCTTGATATATTCAGCAATTAATTCACGAATTTCTGTAGAAGATTGCCAAATTATTTTTCCTTCTTTAAACATCACGTAACCACCACCACCATTAGCACGATAACTATTCATCGCAATTCGTAAAACTTGATTTGGTTTGATATTTTTCCCATCTAACTGTAACTTAGTAATTCGTTTTCCTTGTGGTTGAGTAATATCGACTATGTAATCTATTCCACTATACAAATCCCAGTTATAACCAAGAGAATTTTCCATTAAAACTTCTTCAGGAATAGCGGGTAAATTATCAGGAGTAACTTGTTTAAAATAAGCAGCATTTTTTTCTAATGCACAACGCAAAATATCTCCATTAACTTCTAGAACTAACAAATAGTTATCGTAATTATAGATACTGTAAACATCTCTCCTAGTAATTTTTCCTGGAGTAATTTTACCAGTGTCATTAAAAATAGAAGTCAGAGAAATATTGACAGGATAACCTGCTGCTTCTGCTGCTTGTATTTGTACTTGATTGATTAAATTTGATAGCTGACTCTGATGAAAGCGTGCTTTTATACCACCAGAAAATTCTGTTTTTGCTACACCAATAGCTTGATTAATATAGCGTAATGTTTGCTGATGATATGGAAGAGAAAGTTGTAAAATTTTCTTTTCCGGCTCAATATCAGTAACATATAAATTGGTAGAATCTTTAGCAATAACTTCCCAATTTTCACCCCGATATTCTAATACTAAAGTATACTTACTTAGAGCTTTTCCCCAACAATAAGGTTCTGCAATTAAAACATTATTAACTATCACCTTAGGTACATCATGATGTGAATGTCCTGCCATAATTATATCGATATCTTTTACCTGTTGTGCTAATTCTAGGGAGAGATTTGAATTAGCAATAGACCCTGTTTCTTTCCATTCTTGAATATCGGTTAACCAAGCAGAAGCCTGCCTTTTGTCTTTTGGTACTTTAGAAAAACCACTATGTTGAACAATAGCAATTACATCTGCACCATCATTTCGCATTTTAGGAATATATTTTTGAGCAGTATTTATGAGATTCTCAAAAGTTAGTCCAGCTATATTTTCAGATTGCATCCAGTTAGGAGTTGCGGTAGTAATCAAACCAAGAACACCAATTTTTATACCATCAACATTTTTAATGATATAAGGCTGAAAAGCAGGAGTTCCATCACTTTTGTGAATATTAGCACAAACTATGGGGAAATTAAGCTGACTTATCCAATGGGAAAGCACATTATTACCATAGTCAAACTCATGGTTTCCTAAAGTAGCAGCATCAAATTTGAGAGAATTCATTGTTACTGCCATCGGATGTACTGCTTCTGTGTCAATTCGATTATAGTAATAAGTTAATGGTGTACCTTGAATTGTATCGCCCGCATCAATAAGCAGTAAATTAGGATTTTTAGCTCGTTCCTGCGCAATTAAACTAGCGACTTTTGCTAATCCCCATTCTGCGGGTTGATTAGTATAGTAGTTATAAGGCATAAGGTTGCCATGAAGATCGCTAGTTTCCAGAATGGTGATGGTTTTGGTTGGGGGTTTTGATGTTATCAAGGGAATAAATAATATAAGTGTAAATAACAGTAGATAGAATAGAATATGCTTTCTGTGTGGACTGCTACGCAAAGGTGCAAAGAACACTGGAACTGGGTAATAAAAGTACTATTAATATCATATCCAGTTGAACAGTTATAGACGAAGGAGCCAGGAGGGAAGAAATTATTAATTTTTAATCTGAAAATACACAGGGTACTGCTATATCTGATGTTGGTGATGTGTGACTATGATTGTGCTTTAATGGCTATTGCTTAACTAGGGTTTGCTGAAAAGTCTTTTAGTAGGGGTAGGAGTCATGAAGTCAGGAGTCAGGAGTCAACCAACCCCTAACCCAACCCACCCCCGCCTCTCCCAGGAGGGGAAGTCAGGAGAAATGGGAATGAACGAAGAGGTAGGAGTAAGAATTGTCCCTTAATTTTTCTACCATAGTCAGCCCAAAATACTAGCATACATGAGCTTTTCAGTGCAAAAAGCTGGCACTTTTTAGAACCCCAAAAAGGCTTTACTCTTTCTTTATCAATACCCGCGAGAATTAATCAGCAAGCCCTAACTATTAACTGAAAAGCATTTTATATTTTGCCAAATTTAGGTTTCATAGCTTGCTTGATTCACCAACGCAGGGTTTTAATTCCCATACAGTTGATCCTGTTTCCTGTATTCTTTCTTTTAATCTCCATAAAATTGATCCCGTCTCCTATATTCTTTTTCCTGACTCCTTCTTCAAACAAATAAGCCTGTTAAAAACAGTGGGCTCGGTTTATACATTTATTCAGCAACGCCAAATTTTTGTTTAACAACCATTGGCATATTTCCTGGTGGTGCCATAGTTAACCCTCTGCGGACAGGTTGAATAGATTTATCGGAAACTAACTTGAGTTCGCACTTTGATAAAATAGTTGCCAAAACTAATTTCATTTCAAATAAAGCAAAAGCTGAACCTATACAACGACGACTTCCTCCTCCAAAAGGTAAATATTCATAAGGTGAAAATTGTCTTTCGAGAAAACGTTCCGGTTTAAATTGTTTAGGTTCTGGATAAATATCCTCTCTTTGATGAGTTAGATAAATAGAAGGCACTACTACCATTCCTGGTTCAAGTTGATAACCCATAATTTCTACAGGTTTCTGGACAATTCTAGGGAAAGCATTTGTGGCAATGGGGTAGAGGCGCAAAGTTTCTTGACAAACCGCG
>NZ_CEZPJD010000066.1:0-4976 GCF_983059655.1 Okeania sp. | reverse complement strand
CGATCTATAACATCAGAAGTTGTGTTATGTATTAAGTTCCCATAAGTACGCATTCGATCGCCATGAAAAGGTGGCATTAATAGTTTTCTTTGACGTTGATGGCGATCGCCGTCTTGCAGAAGTAGAGAATTTCTACCCACGAGGTATTGTAAAACACCATTACCACCACCTGAGCTAAAGGTATCAGAGTCAGCAGTAAAAATTTGTTGAATAGCTTTAGGATTACAGAAATAGATAAAAGGAGTCTTGGAGTTAGTGTTAGTCCTGAAGGTATCTCCGTATTGAGAATATCGTTCCTCTATTGTTTGTAAGGGACGAAAAATAAATTTCCAAGTCCGGAGTCTTCGCTGTAAAGGGGACAAGGCTGGGCCATCAGGTAATTTCATTTTTGTTTTGCTGATTATCTCAAAGTTTCCTCATCTATTTTGATTCATTTGCCAGTGAGATGGGAGGGTTTCAATTGAAGAAGGAGGCAGAGGTCAGAAGGGTACGGAATTTGAAAAACAAACGTGGTTTTATCGCCGTACTTGATTTTATCTATCCAACAACTCCTAGATCTTAATTTTTGACTTTTAACTTTTGACTTTTGACTTTTGACTTTAGTTCCTGTGACTTATAGCTCCTGATTCTGTGATTGAGAAACAGTAAAAATTTTATTCATATGGTAAAGCTTGAATAACTATTAAGAGTAGACTCTAGGCAAATATTATAGGAATCTAAAATTCCATTAGCTAGTCTAACTGGATGAAGAAGTTTCCTATAGAATATAGCAGTTGAAGGAAAGGGCACGTACATTCCTAAATGCTCTTTGCAGAGCATTTCCACAGGAAAAACTCAGTCATAAATTACTTCTGACTTCTGACTTTTGTACGTCGCCAATCCGACGGCTCCCCTATCTAAACTTGCGCGTAGCGCTATAGCTCCTGTGTGGCAAAGCTAATTGCTATCTTTGTCTTTCTACTACAGAAAAATTAATAACGGTTAAATTTATGGAGGAGTAATGAATCAATATATCAACCCTACTACTGAAAATAAAATTCAGGTAGAAGACGATCGCACCGGAATGAGTGTTACTACTCTCAGACGCGCCCTAGCAGATAACTTGTTTTATTTGCAGGGGACTTATGAGTCCATGGCAAAACAAGATGATTTTTACCGTGCCCTGGCTTATACTATACGCGATCGCTTACTCCAACGCTTTCTTTCTACAATTCGTACTTATAATGAGAAAGATGTTAAGGTCGTATATTATCTCTCTGCCGAATTTCTCATGGGTCGTCACCTGGGTAATAGTTTGATTAATCTGGGAATTTATGAACAAGTTCGTCAGGCCATCACCGAATCAGGACTCAACTTAGACGAATTATTGGAGCAAGAAGACGATCCAGGTCTAGGAAATGGGGGTTTGGGTAGGTTAGCAGCTTGTTTTTTGGACTCTCTAGCTACTCTGGAAATTCCGGCGGTGGGTCATGGTATTCGTTATGAATTTGGCATTTTTACTCAAACTGTACAGGATGGTTGGCAAGCAGAAATCCCTGATAAATGGTTACGTTTTGGCAACCCTTGGGAAATAGCTCGTCCTGCTGAAAAAGTAGAAATCAAGTTTGGAGGCCATACAGAAGGATACCATGACGATAAAGGCCACTATCGAGTAACTTGGGTTCCAGATGAAACTGTAATTGGTATTCCATACGATACTCCTGTTCCTGGCTATAAAGTAAATACTGTAAACCCTCTACGTTTGTGGCGAGCAGAGGCTAGTGTAGACTTCAAATTTGAAGAGTTCAATGCTGGAAACTATGACGGTGCAGTAGCAGATAAAATGAGTTCGGAGACGATCTCCAAAGTTCTTTATCCAAATGATAATACTCCTCAAGGTAAGGAACTCCGTCTGAAGCAACAATATTTCTTTGTTTCCTGTGCTTTACAAGACATAATCCGTAGACATTTATCTCACAACAAAAATCTAGACAATTTGTATGAGAAAGCAGCAATTCAACTGAATGATACTCACCCTGCTGTGGCGATCGCGGAGATGATGCGCTTGTTAATTGATGAGTATGATATGGACTGGAAGCGTGCTTGGCATATTACTCAAAATACTTTTGCTTACACTAACCATACTTTGCTACCAGAAGCATTAGAGCGTTGGGCAATTAGTTTGTTTGGCCGCCTTCTCCCTCGCCACCTAGAAATTATCTATGAAATTAATCGGCGCTTTTTAACTCAAGTGCAAACTTGGTTTCCTAAAGACCCGGAATTGCTTGCCCGTGTTTCTTTGATTGAAGAGGGAGCAGAAAAATCTGTGCGGATGGCTAATTTGGCTACTGTTGGTAGTCATGCTGTTAATGGAGTAGCAGCACTGCACACAGAATTGTTGAAAAAAGGTGTGCTTAAAGATTTTTACCAACTTTTCCCAGACAAATTCTTTAATAAGACTAATGGAGTGACTCCCCGTCGTTGGGTTTTACTGAGTAACCCCAAGCTTTCTGCTCTATTCTCTGAGAAACTCGGAGGAGATAGTTGGTTGCGAGATTTTGACCAACTACGGCAACTAGAAAAATATGCTGGCGATCGAGATTTTCAAAAGCGTTGGCGAGAAATTAAGCAAGAGAATAAGGCTAAGTTAGCAGAGCGCATTCTCAAGCATAATCGAATTGAGGTAGATATTAACTCTCTATTTGATATTCAAGTCAAACGTATTCATGAGTACAAACGCCAACATTTGGATGTATTCAACATCATTACGATGTATAATCGCATTAAGCAAAACCCTAGCATTAATGTTACACCCCGCACGTTTATTTTTGGTGGCAAAGCTGCTCCTGGTTACTATATGGCTAAGTTGATTATTAAATTGACTAATGCTGTTGCTGATGTGGTTAATAACGATCCTGATGTGCGCGGTCGCCTAAAGGTTGTATTCTTGGCAAACTTTAATGCTTCCCTTGGTCAGATTATTTATCCTGCTGCTGACTTATCCGAGCAAATTTCTACTGCTGGCAAGGAAGCATCCGGAACTGGTAATATGAAGTTTGCCATGAATGGAGCTATGACTATTGGTACTCTTGATGGAGCTAATATTGAGATTCGCGAAGAAGTTGGAGCAGAAAACTTTTTCTTATTTGGAATGACTGCTCAAGAAGTTTTCGAGTTGAAGGCCAAGGGTTATAAACCTATGGAATACTACAATACTAATGCTGAACTCAAAGCAGTAATTGACCGAATTGCTAGCGGTCATTTTAGTGAAGGTAATCCTAATTTGTTCAAGCCTTTGATTGATTCTCTACTGTACAATGACCAATATATGCTACTAGCTGATTATCAAAGCTATATTGAATGTCAAGAGCGGGTTGGTAAGGTTTTCCAAGACCAGGAGAAATGGACAAAAATGTCTATCTATAATTCTGTTCGTATGGGTAAATTCTCTTCTGACCGAACAATTATGGAGTATGCAAAGGAGATTTGGGGAGCACAACCAGTCAAGATCGACCAAGAAAACTATACTCAAGATAATGCTGGTTTGAAGGTAGATTCTTAAGGAAGCACTTCAGCGGTTAGCATTCAGCAATCAGCTCAATACTGTAGGTTGGGTTAAGCGGCAGCGCAACCCAACAAAAATTAAGTGTCTGTTGGGTTTATCCTACAGTTAACGAGGTCATAGGTCAGAAGTTATTTTTGTAACGGGGGTTTGAGCAACTCTCCAAAAATATACTGAATTTTGCCCCCCTAACCCCCCAATTCTGGGGGGAACAAGATCCATTAGCTGCTAAAAGTCCCCCTTTATTAATCCCCCTCCCGTCCCCCTTGGGAAAGAGGGGGAAGCCAAATGTTGCTTCGCTTTTTGTTCAATGGGGGATGCGCGGGGGCGCGTGATGTAGCAAATGAGACTTTTCAGACAACCTCTTAAAAAGCAGGGTTTTAGACCTATATTATTTTGATAACCTGCGTTAACTTTCCTCAACCCAACCAGCAAAACTATACAGCATTTATTATGCTAAAATATTCTCTATTTTTATTTTTAATTCCTGAAAAAAATGCAAGACAAAATATTAGCTAAAGAAAGACAATTCCATGATATCTGGGCATCAACTATTGATATAGAAGGTATTCGAGTAGTTGATTATTTTGAAAGTTGTACTGCTCCAGAAAATAGATTTATTCTACAACAAATGGGCGATTTAACAGATAAATATTTGTTAGATTTAGGTTGTGGTGCAGGGGAAAATAGTGTTTATTTTGCTAAAAAAGGAGCGCGGTGTGTAGCGACAGATTATTCTCCTGGAATGGTGGATGTTGCTGTTAAGTTGGCTGAAACAAATGGGGTACAAATTGAGGGGAAAGTTATGGATGCAATGGCTTTAGAATTTCCCGATCATACTTTTGATTTTGTTTATGCTTCTAATTTACTTCACCACTTACCAAATCCAAAGTTAGCAATTAGAGAAATGCACCGTGTTCTTAAACCTGGTGGTAAAGCTTGTTTTTGGGACCCATTGAAACATAATCCTGTGATTAATGTTTATCGGCGCATTGCTACAAAGGTTAGAACTGAGGATGAAACGCCTTTGGATATTAATCTGGTTGATTTTATTAAATCTCTCTATTCAGAAACAGCTTACGATACATTTTGGTTAGCAACTTTGTGGATTTTTTTAAAGTTTTATTTAATTGAAAAAATTGACCCAAATAAGGAACGTTATTGGAAAAAAATTATTATTGAACATCAAAGATTAGAACCAATGTATCGGAAATTAGAAAGATTAGATGGGGTATTAAAAAAGTTGCCTTTAATGAAAAGATTTGCTTGGAATTTGGCAGTAGTTGCGACTAAATAGTAAATATAAAGGCAACAGGCAACAGGCAACAGGCAACAGGGAATAGGGAATAGGGAGCAGGGAGCAGGCAACAGGCAACAGGCAACGGGCAACAGGCAACGGGCAACGGGCAACGGGCAACAGAAAATTTTCATATAG
>NZ_CEZPJD010000065.1:4029-18632 GCF_983059655.1 Okeania sp. | reverse complement strand
TTTTGATACTGAGTTTTGCCCCCCTAGTCTCCCAACTTTGGGAATTTTGCCCCCCTAGTCTCCCAAATTTGGGGATTTTGCCCCCCTAGCCCCCCAACTTTGATTTTGCCCCCCTAGCCCCCCAACTTTGGGGGGAATAAGATTCAATTTGCTTCTACAAGTCCCCCAATTTTGGGGGATTTAGGGGGCGAGTGATTTAGCAAAGGAGAAAAGTCAATTTGCTTCTACAAGTCCCCCAATTTTGGGGGATTTAGGGGGCGAGTGATTTAGCAAAGGAGAAAAGTCAATTTGCTTCTACAAGTCCCCCAACATTGGGGGATTTAGGGGGCGAGTGATGTAGCAAAGGAGAAAAGTCAATTTGCTTCTACAAGTCCCCCAACATTGGGGGATTTAGGGGGCTTGTAACGGCTTAGGTTTAACCGAAATAATGTTTACTCTCAATAAAGTAGGAGATTTCACAATAGATATTTCCAAAAATTAAAAATCAAATCAATTATTATCCATAAATTATCAATTATTCCCCTCCTGGGAGGGGTTAGGGGTGGGTTCCCTGTTCCCTGTTCCCTGTTCCCTGTTCCCTGTTCCCTGTTCCCTCTTTTCTGGAGATTTCACAATGAATACAACGACTTATGATGTAGCAATTTGCGGTGGTGGTTTAGCAGGTTCTACTTTAGCTAGACAGTTGAAATTAACAATGCCCGATCTTTCTATTATTGTCCTGGATCGTTTGGCTCGACCTCTACCTGAAGGTGCTTTTAAAGTTGGAGAATCAACGGTTGAAGTGGGTTCCTATTATCTGGCTGAAACACTCCAATTTGGCGATAGTTATTTCAAACTGAATCATATGCCAAAGTTGGGACTCCGTTTCTTCTTAGGTGATGCTCAAGGTAAATTTGAAGAACGTCCTGAACTCGGACTATCTAAATTTCATTCCCCTTCCTCCTATCAAATTGACCGAGGTAAGTTTGAAAATGATCTCCGAAACTTAAACATCGAAGCAGGAATTGAAGTTTTAGAAAGTTGCAAGGTTCTTGATATTACCCTATCTGAACAGAATCAAGAACTCCATGAAATTGTTTACACTCAAGATGACGCGAAGCAAAAGAATACCATTCAAGCTAAATGGGTTATTGATGCAATGGGTCGTCGTCGATTTTTGCAGAAGAAACTGGGTTTAGCTCAACGGAATAGTTCTAAATATAGTGCGGTTTGGTTCTGGGTCAATGAACGGATAGATGTCAGTGATTTTGTTCCCAAAAGTAACCAAGACTGGCATGAGCGTGTCCCTGAAAATCAACGATATTATTCAACCAATCACTTGTGTGGAAAAGGCTACTGGATTTGGATGATTCCGCTCCCCGGTAACTACACCAGTATTGGGATTGTCACTGATGAAACGGTTCATCCTTTCAAACAACATAACACTGAGGAAAAAACATTTGATTGGCTCCAAACCTATGAACCTACTTTAGCGAATCATCTTCAAGGGATTTCAACTCAAAAATTTATGAAGATGCCTCACTATAGCTATTCTTCTAAGCAAATTTTTTCAAATAATCGTTGGGCTTGTGTTGGTGAAGCTGGCGTATTTCCTGATCCCTTCTATTCTCCTGGTACTGACTTAATTGGATTTGGAAATTCTCTTGTCACTCAGATGATTGAAGCAGATATGCAAGGTAAGTTAACCTCAGAAATGGTGACGGAAGCAAATCGCTTTTTACTCACCTATGCCGAAGGGGTAAAAGACAATATTCACAAAGTTTACTCCTGCTTTGATAAAGATTTGGTGATGGCAATTAAGGTGATTTGGGATACCCTATCTGGCTGGGCATTTAGTGCGCCTCTGATGTTTAATTCGATTTTCCTTGACTCTGAAAAACGGGCAAAAATTCGTCAAGGTTCAGGTCGATTTTTTCTGTTAGCTCACAGGATGCAAAAGTTGTTTATAGACTGGGCAGAACGCTCGCAAAATCGGGGGAATTATGAGTATCTTGATTACTTAGAAATGGATTTCATCAAGCAATTGCGATCGCGAAATTTACAATCCAATAAAACTGAACAGCAACTCATCGATGATCATATTGCTAGTTTGGAAATGTTTGAAGAACTTGCCCAAGTTATTTTCCGCATGGCACTTGAAGATACAATGCCTGAAAAATTAGCAGATTTTCCGGAGTCAGCTTGGTTAAATGCTTGGGCAATTAGCCTCAACGAAGAACGATGGGAAAAAGATGGATTATTCCGCCCCAAAACTCAACCCCGTGACTTACATCCAATGACTCAACAACTGCGGCAAAAAATTCATTTCCCTTCAGTTATTAAGGAAACAGTCACGGTTTAAAACTTAGTTTGAATTGAATCTGTTTTCATCTCAAGCACTCAAAAGTTTGGAGTTGTAAATTGAACTGTTGATAATCAACTCCATTCTCTCTTTCCCTGAAAGTTCACTCTTACCCCCTTTCAAACGATGAAAAACAAATGGCGTTGTTTATCCAAACTTAGCTTTATATCCTGTTTGGCCGTATTGTTTTTATCTACAATTCTGAACCTTCCGACTCAAGCACATGGCTCAGATTTAACAGTTGCTAAGATTATTGTGAATCCAACTGAAGCAGAAATTAACCTCACAATACCAACCAATTTAGTAGCTTTCGCAGATGATAATGGAGATCAACAACTCTCCCTAGATGAAGTTCGGACTCATCAAACTCAACTACAAAGTTTCTTCTCTAAAAATCTGCGTTTGACGGATCAAAAAGGAGATTTAGGTTCACTTCGTCTCGAACCGACAAAAGATGTCTCTAAACTGCTGAATTTTACCACTCAAACTAACATCCACAGTACCTTATTTTTAAGTTATATATGGCAGGAACACATTGAAAGCCTGAATATTCGCTATGATCTATTCTCGCCCCTTTTTCCCGATGGTCATGGTCTGGTAAAAGTCCTTCATAATGGACAAGTACAAAGCTACATTTTTAGTTCTAATAATCGAGAGTATTCATTCCAACTTCAATCAAGTTTATCTCCATTTTTGACTCAAAATTGGTGGGTAGTAATCCTGCTTGCATTTTTGTGGGGAGCAACTCACGCTCTCTCTCCAGGACATGGAAAAACCATTGTCGGAGCTTATTTGATTGGGTCTCATGCGACTGCAAAAGATGCGGTAATTTTGGGTATGACAACAACAATTACTCATACTATTGGTGTCTTAGTTTTCGGTGTCATTACACTATTTGCGACTCAATATATTTTGCCAGAACAGCTTTATCCTTGGTTGAATTTATTATCAGGATGTATAGTCGTTCTCATTGGTCTAAATCTATTTTTTCTGCGAATTTTTCCATCTGAATCTGAACACCATTCTCACGACCATTCCCATCACCATCACGACCATTCTCATGGCCATTCTCACGATCATTCCCATCACCATCACGACCATTCCCATCACCATTATCCGAATAACTGGCGCAGCCTTCTGATGATTGGAATTTCTGGTGGTTTAATGCCTTGTCCAGCAGCTTTAGTTCTTTTACTCAGTATGATAGCTCTCAATCAGATTAGTTTCGGCTTGGTTTTAGTGTTGATATTTAGTTTAGGATTGGCTGCAACATTAACAGGTTTAGGTTTGATATTCGTCAATGCTAAACGACTCTTCAAGCGACTGCCAAATCAGGTTCGTTCGATTCCTTTCCTCTCGGCAACTAGTGCTTTAATTGTATTCTTAATTGGCTTAGTAATTACAACGCAAGCACTCTTTCAAATCCAATTTGTTCTAGTTGGATAGTCCCGAGGCTGTTCGGAAATCAATGTAAATTTACTTTCAAGGAAACGATTATGTTGACAACAACAATCTTGAAGACATCGGTCTGTATTCTCGGTTCTGGCCCTGCTGGTATTGTTCTGGGAAGTATTCTGCTGAGAAACGGGATAGACTGTATTATCATTGATAAGTACAATCGCGAAGAAATTTATGCTCGTGGACGGGCGGGGGTTATTGAAAGTACAACGGTTGAAATTCTCAGAAAAAATGACCTGGCGGATACCCTGTTGAAAAATGCTTATACTCACGGTTGCTGTGAGTTTCGCTATCCTGATAAAAGCCTAACTTTTGAATATGGAAGCTTAAGTGGAGGAGATGTTCATCATGTTTATCCTCAAAGCGATCTCAACGATGATTTGATTGAAAAATATATCAATGATGGTGGTAAGTTACTTTTTCATTATGAAGGCAAAAAGATTGTTCAAAGTGATGACAAAGTCGAAGTTGAATGTTATGATTTAGATAGTCAAAAAACTGTAACGATTCAAGCGGATTTTGTAGCTGGATGTGATGGTTATCATGGGTTAGCTCGTCAATCTGTTCCCTCTGAAGCGGTAGATATTTACAGCAAACAATACAACTATCGCTGGTTAGCTATTTTAGCCTACGCTCCCCCTTCAGCCCAGCATACTCTTTATGGTGTACATCCAGATGGTTTTGCAGCTCATATGCTTCGCAATAGCAAGATTTCTCGCTATTACCTTCAAATTCCCAGCACCGATACTTTAGAAGATTGGTCAGATGAACGCATCTGGGCTAATTTACGCCAGCGGCTTGCTAAAGAAGGATGTCCATTAAATGAAGGTGAAATCTTTCAAAAGCGTATTATGGAGCTGCGGAATTATGTGATGGAACCCATGATTTATCAGCGATTATTATTAGCTGGAGATGCCGCTCATATTATTACCCCAATGGGTGGAAAAGGCTTAAATTTAGCGGTGCAAGATGCGGGAGTTTTAGCAGAGACATTGATTAGCTACTATCTAGAAAACCACGATCTTTCTTATCTAAACCGCTACTCCGAAATTCGCTTGCCCTACATCTGGCGTGCTCAAGAATTCTCTTACAGTTTGTTGACAATGTTGCACTCACCGGAAGGAGAGGATTTAGAGGATGTACGTTTTCGACGTAAACTCAGTGAATCTAAGCTCTCTCAATTAACAACTTCATCAACATTTGCTAAGAATTTTGCCCGAAACTACGTTGGAATTGTTTAATTTTTTAAATTCATTGGAAGGTTTTAGATAGCCACATTCAGTTGTCATTGTTTGATACTTCTGAGTTGACTACTAGATGTAAAAAGTTTAATAGTGCGCTTCGGGCGATCGATTAAGTTTGTTCTCAAATTTTAGGGGAAAGTAATTTATATGCTGGTTGCTTTCCTCCCAACACTAAAACACACTTTATCAAAATAATTGGGTCTAAAACCCCACCTTTTAAGGCGAAATATTTTTGGAGCCTTGCTCAAATACCCTACTTCCCCTCCTGGGAGGGGTTAGAGGTGGGTTAATATCATGTCCGGATAATTAGTGATGAAAAAACTTTCTCCTTCTCTTCTTCTTTCTTCCCTCCTGTTTGCGGAGCATTCCGTAGGAAATTCTGTTTGCGGAGCATTCCGTAGGAAATTCTGACTCCTGAGTAGTTTATTTATAACTATTCAACCGGACATGATATAACTTCTAACTTCTGACTTCTGACTTCGTTAAAGTGTGAGTCTCCAGCAACTATTTTTATTAATGAATACAAAAACTAAGTCTACCGCATTTTACCTCGCTAGCTCATTTCTATTAACTTTAGGAATCAGTTTCCCCGCACAAGCTCACGTTGGTTTACATTTCCATGACCATGAACAACAGGATTCCTCAACAGCAACATCTAGCTCGACAGAAACATCTAGCTCGATTGATATCTATGATTTTTTGAATGGCCCCATTCCCACGGCGATCACTGATTATGTAGCCGGGTTAGATGATACCTCAGCGACATCTTTATTCTACCAAGATTTAGAAACTGCATGGGTTGCAGGTGGACGAATTTCCTTTGTTGAAACAGGTGAAACCACTAATGAAGAATACACCTTATTAGATGTGGTTGTTGTACCTGGTGGTGGTACTCCATTACACTTCCATGAAAATGAAGCTGAGTGGTTTTTCATGCTGGATGGTACTTTAGAGTTTCAATTAGAAGACCAAACAGCACTGGCATCACCTGAAACGCTTATTTTGGGCCCCGAAAATGCCACGCACGCCTTCCGAAATCAGACATCAGATTTGGCGAGGCTACTCATTTATTTTGAACCTCCAGCTGAAGACTTTTTCCAGGAAGTCGGTCAGCCAGTCACAGATCCATTTAATCAACCTCCTGTAAATCCTGAAGAACTTTTGGCAGCCGGCCCACCACACGGGCTTACATTTCCTAGTGCACTAGAGTTTGCCGGTAATCAATTCTTCACTGACAAAGGGTCTTCTTTCGCAACAGTAAACGTAATCCGCACTGGTAATGTTGAGGATATCGTTGGTGGTAGCATTTTTCTAGGCACTGAAACTGAAATCCCAATTGAGTTTGGTATTGGCGAGAGTTTTAAAAGTATAGATATTCCCCTACCTAATGACATTAACTCCATTGACTTATTCTTAAAAAATCCTACGGGTGGAGCTTTTATTGGTCTGCTAGCAGACCAGGCTATTATTAGCACAATATCAATCCCTGAGTCTTCTTTCCCTGTTGGTTTGTTAGCTTTTGGTACAATAGGTGCAGGTTTAATGCTCAAAAATCGGAAGTAAAATCAATGGAATGTAGAACGTAGTTTCATGTTTAATTCATCTAAAATCAAGTCTTCTAAAACGTAAGCATTTCCTACGGAATGCTGCAAAACAGCGGTCAGTTATCAGCTATGAGTTATTCGCTCATTATCGCACCAAAGTCTCCAAGGGGAATTAACAGTTGTGTTTGCTTCCGCATTCCGCGTAAAAGAAACAGGTTATCTGATAACCTTAGTAAGTTATTACGTTCAAAAGCTGATAACGCTGTTCCTCTGTAAGAGGCTAGCTGACTGCTAATAGCTGTTTGCGCAGCATTCCGCAGGAAATGCTTACTCTAAAACGGTATAAACAGAAGTTTAGCGTCAGACTTTTTTAATCTCAAAAACTAAAAACTAGAGTGGAAAAATTTAGGCTCTGAAATCTCTTTCATAGGTTTCATACCAATTTCAAAAAAGAATTATATAAAAAGTATATCTATAGTAATCATAAATAGGTTGCGACAAATAAAAAAGTAGATAAAAAAAACTGAAACTCTTACCTGTTGGCTGTTCCCTGTTCCTTTCTCCCTAAAAAGCAGTAAGATTTTTGACACGAATAAAATAGGATTGCTATAGAAAGGATATGCTTAAAAACAGCCGGTTAAGTTCATTTTATAGCGCTGTGCGCAGGCAATAGGCAACAGGCAATAGCGGTGCGACCCCGCGACGACGTTAGTCGCAAGCGGTCAGACCCCGCGTCGCCGTCAGCTCGCTTGCGGAATGCTGACCAAGAGAGGGAACGCGCACCAAGAGAGGCAATAGGGGGAATAAATTGCAGATAATATAAGACTTTTAGCTATTTGGCCACTCCTGCAATTTGTAAATATACCAGCGCTCATTGCTATAGATGATTATTTCTATCGTTTTTCCCTTTATTTCAATATTCATCTCTTCTTCTTTATTAAGCTAAGAAAAAACTATAAAAACTGGAATAAAAAATAAATGAAAAAGAGCCGAACAGAACAATAATTACCTCCTCAAAGTTTTATTCAGCTCATAATAAATTCTGATTTCAACTAAGTAAAAATATCTGGTATAATGATCTGTCTGACTGTCAGGTAGCAGAACTATTATTGATTGTGATTTGATTACTTAAGAATGATTGCATACTGTAGTATGCATAATAAAAGTTAAATAATAATATTTTATGAACCTCAAAAAAATAAGTGATTGCAGGCTGTAATATCTGGAATAAAAGTAATATAATGTCCGGGTAATTAGTGATAAAAAAACTTTCTCCTTCTTTTCTTCTTTCTTTGTCTCCTGTTTGCGGAGCATTCCGTAGGAAATTCTGTTTGCGGAGCATTCCGTAGGAAATTATGAGTAGTTTATTTTTAACTGTTCAACTGGACATGATATAAAACAATATTTATTTGTGATTTCATAGCTCAAAGTGATTGTAGATAGACAGATTAACAATAAATACAAATACTCCCGTATCAGTTATAGCGCTACGCGCAAGTCAGAAGTCAGAAGTCAGAAGTTAGAAGTAATCCCTGACGCTCGTTTGAGTGTCTATAATTGCCCTAACCTATTTGCGTAATGCTATATCGAACAAGATCGGACGCGATCGCTTGCTCGAAAAAAGTGTTTGTGGAGCATGAGCTAAGATGTCTCACAGTCTCCTTTCTCGAAATGTACCTCTTGGTTATTTGTCAAAAAAATTAGATGTATTTGCCCTGGTCTAAACTCCAGTTATATTATGTCCGCTTGAATACTTATTCTTTGGTGGAAGGAAGGCAGAAGGCAGAGGGTAGAAGATTTTTTTCCCATTGTGATTTAATTCTATACACCAACGATGCTACCGGACATGATATTAAAAGACAAGTGCATATATAGTGCTACGCACAAATTAGAAGTCAAAACTCAAAAACGAGTGCGTAATTCTGAGGCTTCCTCAAAATGCTCCGCAAACGCATTTACATTTGTAAAGTATTCAGTAGGATAATCGCCCCTACTCCTGAGATCAAGCCTCATTAATTAGCCATAATAAAAATCTTATTCTCTCTCAAGAAAATATTTTTTTCCGTTTCTTGGAGCGCTACCAGATGCGACTTTTGTCGTCGCGGAGTTGCAGCGCTTTGTCATGGGGAGCAAACAAATTCCCTCTTAATTCCCCTATTCCCTAAATTTTTTATTGGGGTTATTTTAAACAGACATAGTATGATACCATGTTCAGATAATCAGTTATCAAAAATCTTCTTCCTTTGAACTTTTCTTTCCCTTCTGCATTCTACCTTCCTTCAACTAAAGTATAAAAGCCATTTGGAATATTAGCTAATGTTGGGTTTTTAGGCCAATAAGTGAGGATATTGATATTTAATTACTATAGATAGATATCTCCAACAATCAAAAATAAAATCAATTATTGCACTGTTATTCATCAATTCTTTCCCCCTACAGCAAAGCTGCCTACTCCCTACTCCCTATGCGTGGAGGAGATGCTTATATAGATCCGTTTAGGGGTTCTATAAATATTCAACCGAACATGATATGACTCCTCACAACAGTTATTTATTAAGTATTCAACCGAACATGATATAACCCTATGATTCATAATATTCTTTTAACAAAATAGTAGGATTTATAATACTCTTTTTTTTCATTGTTATTACGTAAAATTATCTTTATATTGGCTAAGTATGGTGTAAGTTTAGTTACAATGAACCTCACAGGTAGAGTTGCTTCGTCAGTCCCATTACTTATATAATTTAATTTAATTTAATGTAATTCCCTAAAAATTGGCCACTTAATCCTAAAATATTATGACTGAAGCAGCAATCCTGTGTGTTGATGATGAAACTGTTATACTGGAAACCCTTCAGGAACAAATTAGCCGTCACTTTGGTGATAAATTTGTGTACGAGGCGGCCGAAAGTGCTGAAGAGGCCCTAGAAATTCTTCAAGAGCTAGATGAGGAGGGAGTGAAGATTGTGCTAATTGTCTCTGATTGGCTAATGCCTGGAATGCGGGGGGATGAGTTTTTAGTTCAGGTATATCAACGATTTGGTAATATAAAAACAATTATGTTAACTGGGCAAGCTGATGAGTCGGCGATTCAGCGAGCTAAGGAAGAAGCTAATCTTTACTCCTGTATCTATAAACCATGGCGGAAAGAGGAGTTGGTTAAAATCATCACAACAGCCCTTGAGTCAGTATGAGCGAACTAGCAATTCTAATAGTTGATGACGAACCTATGGTTTTGGAAAGTCTCTCTGAGGAGTTACAACGAAACTTTGGTCAAAATTATAGTATTGAAGCGGCTGAAAGTGGTGAAGAGGCGCTCGAAATTTTAGAGGAATTGCAGAGTGAAGGAATAGAAGTTGCTGTAGTTATTTCCGATCAATTAATGCCTGGAATTAAAGGGGACGAACTCCTGAGTCAGATTCATCTTCTATATCCATATATGTTGAAGATTATGCTGACGGGTCAGGCTGGAGCAGAGGCAGTGGGAAATGCTGTGAATTCAGCTAATCTCTACCGCTATATTACTAAACCTTGGGATACCACAGATCTCAATCTGACAATTAAGGAAGCACTCAGCAAGTACTTGCGCGTCAAACAACTCGAACGACAAAATACTCAACTGCGGGAAAATGAACGTCGCCTGACTCAGTTTTTGGAAGCGATGCCAATTGGTGTATCGGTTCATAATGTGAGCGGAAAACTTACCTATGCTAATCAGAAAGCTAGGGAATTACTCAATTTAGATGCTTTACCCGATAGCAAGATAGATCAAATTTCAGATACTTTTAAAATCTATAAAGCAGAAACCAAGCAGTTGTATCCTTCAGAGCAACTGCCGATTGTGCTTTCGCTGACAGGAGAAACGGTTCATTGTGAGGATATAGAAATTCATCACCCAGATCGGATTATCCCGATGGAAGTCTCGACTACACCCATTCGGGATGAAACAGGCCGGATTTCTCAGGCGATCGCCGCTTTCCAAGATATTAGCAGTCGTAAACAAGCCGAAGCCGAACGAGAACAGTATACGAGAGAATTGTTTGAGCTTAATGAAGCCTTATCCAGATTTGTTCCCCGTCAATTCCTCCAATCTCTTGCTCGCAAAAGTATCACTGAAATTCAACTAGGAGAGTCTGTGCAGAAGCAGATGTCAGTTTTGTTTGCTGATATCCGTGCCTTCACAACTCATTCGGAGCAGATGACTCCAGAAGATACATTGAAGTTTATCAATAGCTATCTCCGACGTATGGAACCTGCGATCGTTGAAAATGGTGGTTTTATTGATAAATATATTGGTGATGAAATCATGGCACTGTTTGAAGGAAGTGCGGATTCTGCGCTCAATGCAGCAGTGACCATGTTGAAAACCCTAGCTGAATATAACTTAACCCGACAACGCCCAGACCGCCGACCTATCGAAATTGGCATTGGCATTAATACAGGGAAGTTGATATTAGGAACGGTAGGCGGTAACTCTCGTATTGATACTACCGCCATTGGTGATACGGTTAATCTTGGTTCCCGCCTCCAGCATTTAACGAAAGTCTACAATACTCCACTGCTCATTTCTCATCATACTTTAGCTTGTCTGGAGGAACCGATGAAGTATGCCATACGAGCGATCGCTCAAGAGCAAGTTAGGGGAAAATCTAGGAAGGTAGGGGTGTTTGAGGTATTTGAGGCCGAGCCTGATGAAAAAAAACAAGTCAAATTGGAAACAAAGCCAATTTTTGAAGCAGCTTTGATTCACTACTATGCAGAAGCAATTGAGGAAGCAAAATCTTTGTTCAATTACTGTTTACAAAAAAATCCTAGTGATTGTGTTGCTCAAATTTATCTGCAAAGGTGTGGCTAGTATTGCTACGCAGAAGTTAAAAGTGGGGCATCTAGCATGTAATTTTGAGCGGACCTCAGAATGTAAGACAAACTCAAGACAGTCAATCATTAGACCCCCCCTGATTAATTTTATTAATAAACCACATCGGCATTAACCCAATCCATTTTTCTTGAATAACTCCATCTTGCAAAACAACTGCTGTAGGTACGACCTCTATCTTCAATTTTTTATAAAACCTTTTATCTACTGCAACAACGGGAAAATTCAAAAAATAACGATCTACAAAATCTTGACCTTCTTGAATATTTTCAGCATCTATTAATCCAACTATTGCTGGTAAATTATCTTGCCATTGTACTAACTTCAACACACCTAACCAATGTTTACATTGAGAACATTCAGGGCTCATAAATACAACAATTACAGACCCAGACATTAGAGATTCTGAATCTTCTCCCAGCCATTCTATCTGCCATTTTCTGTTTTCTTGTAATGGTGTAAAATCAATATACGGACGACCATTTTCTTGCATATATTCTAGGGAGCCAGCAGCTAAAGCATAGCTAATTATAAAAATTATTAATACTATCAGCCATTGCCACAAAAAAGTAGGTTGATATTGACCAAAAAATTCAGCAAATATTAACAGAAAAATATAAATAGCATTGAGAATTAAACTTTGGACAGGAGTAATTTCTAACCAACCGTTATAACAGCCACAATCTTCAGTTTTACCAGTTGATGTACTCCAGTAAGTAAGCACTGATAAACTAAGTAATAATAAAATACTTATAGGCATAATTACAGTTGGTAAAACTCTCAAAATTAAAGCAACTCCTAAAGCTGATTCTATAGCAGTAAATGTTAGGGAAGTAGGTATAATTAACTGAGGATTTATTAAATCTAGTTTGGCAATATGTTGGGTAAATTTCCAAGGTTCTATAATTTTGGCAAGACCAGTAAAAAGAAAAATATTACCCACTATAGTTGAGGAAGTAGAAGCTAACGTAAATAATATCATATTCTAGATTTTTTCTGCTAATAAAGTTGATAGTTTACTAAATGATGATTGCTATAATTTATAATAATATCATCTCCGGATAATTAAGAGGATATCTGAAAAGTTTTTTGATACTGAAATTTGCCCCCCTAACCCCCCAAATTTGGGGGAAACAAGAGTCAATTTGCTTGCTCTAGTCCCCCAATTTTAGGGGATTTAGTGAGCTTGGATGTAGAAAATAGGACTTCTCAGACAACCTCTAACTATAAAAAACCTTCTCCCTTTGAACCAATATTCCCTTCTGCCTTTTGCCCTCTGCCTTCCTTCCACACTATGAATCAAAATATAAACCGACAAAAGACACAAGAGGCACTAATAGAATTAGCATCAGTGCTGCAACCAGAATTAAGTCAAATACCCCAAACAGGTACTCCCCTATTAATTGCTTTCGGTATAGTAGCCAAAGCATTAGGCATAACTGTTAATTTTACACCAAAAATAGAAACCGAAGTAACAGAAGTAGGATGGGAAAACCCCATAGAAGCGATCGCTAGTGCATCCCACATTCGCACCCGTCGCGTTACCCTCACAAACAAATGGTGGCAACAAGACTGCGGACCTCTGTTAGCATATAACGAAGCCAAAAATCGACCAGTTGCCCTGCTAAAAGCGGCAAAATATGAAATTTTTGACCCCATAGAATTGACCCGCATTCCACTTAACCAGGATACAGCTCAAGAATTAGCATCAGTAGCTTACACTTTTTACCGCCCTTTTCCCCATAGAGATATTTTAGCCTTCGATATCTTTAAATTAGCTTTTAGAGGTCAATTTAAAGATTTACTAACAGTTGCCATCACTGGTACCATAGCTACTCTATTAGGAATGTTCACACCAGTAGCTACAGGCATCATCATTGATAATGCTATTCCCGATGCCAACGAAAAATTATTAATAGAAATAGGTTTGGGTTTGTTAGCTGCCAGTTTTGGAGTAACAATATTTCAATTAACCCGTAGCTTTGTCACTCTCAGATTAAAAACCATATCTAGCTCCACCATTCAAGCAGCAATATGGGATCGACTCCTCAAACTTACACCAGCCTTTTTTCGAGAATATTCCACAGGAGATCTACAAAACCGCGTTTCTGCCATTAGTCAAATTCGCGATCGACTCACTAGCACTATCCTCACAACAATATTCACCAGCTTTTTCTCCCTACTGAATTTAATATTACTATTCATCTATAGTTTTCCCCTTGCTCTCATAGCTCTTGCTATCGCTTGTCTCACCAGTCTTATCACCTTATGGTCAGGAGCGATCGCCCGTAAAAAATTACGCTCCTTTCAAGAAATATCAGGAGAAATATTCGGTTTGACAGTGCAACTCATTGGCGGAGTCTCAAAACTACGAGTTGCTGGTGCCGAAGAACGTGCTTTTGCTTATTGGGCAAAAAAATATAGCCAACAAACAAGACTAATGTTGAGTAAGCAACTCATTGAAGATCTCGTTACTGCCTTCAACACAGCTCTACCAACTGTAAGCTCTATTTTACTGTTTACATTAACTGCGTATTTAATTCAAACACAGGAAACAGGTTTATCCATTGGAAAATTTCTAGCTTTTAACACTGCATTCGGTACATTTATTAGTGGAGCGACAAACTTAAGCAAAACCATCGTCAGTATTCTAGAAATAACCATATTATGGGAACGCGCTCAACCTATTTTAGCAGCAAAACCGGAAGTAGACATCAATAAATCCGATCCAGGGGAACTTTCCGGTAGGATAAAACTAGATCGTCTTAGTTTTAACTACCGCCCAGATACTCCACTTATTATTAATGATATTACCATTGAAGCAGAAGCAGGAGAATTTATTGCTATTGTTGGACCTTCTGGCAGTGGAAAATCAACTATTGTCAGGTTACTATTAGGATTTGAAACACCAGTAGCAGGAACTATTTATTATGATGGGCGCGACTTATCAACCTTAGATTTAGCCAGAGTGCGACGACAGTTAGGAGTGGTGTTGCAGAATGTACGACTCAATGGTGCTTCTATTTTTGAGAATATTGCTTGCGGGGCGTTAATAACGGTAGATGACGCTTGGGAAGCCGCTGAAATGGCGGGTTTTGCAGATGATATCGAAGAAATGCCAATGGAAATGAATACTA
>NZ_CEZPJD010000065.1:0-3929 GCF_983059655.1 Okeania sp. | reverse complement strand
GAAATGGCGGGTTTTGCAGATGATATCGAAGAAATGCCAATGGAAATGAATACTATTGTGTCTGAGGGAGGGGGAAACTTATCTGGTGGTCAACGTCAACGGTTATTAATTGCGCGAGCGTTGGTTTTGAAACCCAGAATTTTGATTTTTGATGAAGCGACAAGTGCTTTAGATAATCGCACTCAAGCTATCGTAACTGAGAGTTTAGAGGAGTTGGGAGTAACTAGGATAGTTATTGCTCATAGGTTGAGTACTATTCGTAATGCTAACCGAATTTATGTTTTGCAAGGGGGAAAAGTTATACAGAATGGGAGTTTTGAAGAATTAGCAGAGCAGGAAGGGTTGTTTGCTAATTTGATGGCGCGACAGATGTAATGATGGTATAGTGCTACGCGCAAGTCAAAAGTCAGAAGTTAGAAGTAATATCAAATCCGGTAGCATTGGTGTAATTAGATGGGGAGCAGGGGAAGGGAAGTGGGGGAGTAGGGGAGATGGAGAGCTTGAGAAATATTTGGTAATGGTTGAAGATGGAACATTTTTTTATACCGAATTAAACGGATTTGATATAATACCATGTCCGGTTGAATACTTAAGAAATCAGGACTTACGCAAAGACACTACTAAAGATAGTTAGGATAGGCGTTTGAGTATTTTTGAAGATGTCTAATAGTTTCAATAGGCGGTTGCCCCTCGTTGCACCTACCTTCTATTTACGCCTAGTCAGGGAGCTACTTTCGACTTTCTGGAGATGTCTACTAAATTTATGAATTTAGACCTGTAATTGTAAACCCCGCCCAGTAGTAGGGATGTTTGTAAAGGCAGTCATCAGGGGAATCTTGAGGATCTAAAAAAATATTTAGAGGATGATGCTCAATTATCTCAACATCAATTCTTAAAGCAGTTAAGTTAAACTCTTTGAAATCAGACTTTTGAAGCTCATCAATTTTCGATTGTAATTCTGAAGCCTGCTCGATACACCATTCACTTAGTTCCTGACGGCTAATATTTCGCAACCATCTTTGTGCTTCAGCGAGAGCAATTGTAGGGTGCTTTTGCCCGTCAATAATTAGGTTGTAAAATTGAATCATGATAATTGTTGTAGAAATATCTTCCACTTTCCATAAGGTGCTTACAACATAACTTACACCCTTTGACAAGAAGGCACTTACTAATCCCACATATTCATCCAACGGACTTTCAGGAGTTGTAATGCCTGTTTCACATGCCGACAAACAGACAAGATAGTAATTACTCAGATCTAAATCTTTCACTATAGACTTAATTGTGAGAGTATCTTTTCCTGTTAGCTTTAATGCGGAATTTTGAGGTTGTTCAATATCATGATGAGCATGTCCAAGAAAGTGGAAGTAACTTAATTTAAGATCATTCTTTAGATGCCAACCAATCTTATTATTTTTAGCATTAGAAAATTCTATTCTTGTAGGTAAAATCCCCATAGCGTTGTGGTATTTCACATAAATAGAAGTAGCTTCTGCTGGAGTATATGCAAGGTCAGGGGCTGATGGAAGAACAATCATCATGTTTGTAGATGGCAGCAAATTCGGAGCTAACTGTATTCCAATTTCAAGGCTAGGTAAGTATGACAAAGATAAGGTTTCACAATTAAAATTACCATCTTCAAAAACTTCACTAAAAAACACATGTAAAGGAATCCTATGCAAATCTCGGTGTGGGACTAAAATAATCTTCTTGATATTGCTTCGTTTACATAGTTCAGCCTTGATTTTACTGATATTTAAAACGTCATACAGGCTATCTAAGCATTCATCAAACAACTTTTTTTGAGAAGATAAGTACTCTTTATTTGTCTGACTGTTAAATATTGAATTCCAGGTATCAATATAAGACTTAAATTTTATATATTCTTCAGTAGTACTCTGTGAGATTACCAATGGAGTAACTTCATTATGAAGTAACAGAAAAGAAACAATTTTACCTATACCTAAATACCAGTATATGATTGCAGTGTCTAGTGATAATAATTCTCTGTCAATAATTTCATAGGAAAAATTATCTTCCTGCATTTTTTTTGCATTGCTTTTAAATAGTGAATTCAAGCGAGAATTTTTACATTGTTCTGCTAGTAGTAGAGCTTCTTCTGGATCTTCAATAAGCAAATCTTCAATATTAAATGCTGCTTCTAAAGTATGGAGTTTATTAGATAATTTTTGATTATTAAATTCTTTGTTGTCTCTATTTTTTAGTAAAGAAGAAATAACATTCATTCCTTCTTTTAAATATTTCTTAGCATTACTGTAATCGCCTAAAGTATAACTGTTTTTTAGCAATTGCTCTATGATATCTAATATAAACCACTTGTCTCTTTGATCCAATGTAATTTTGTTATCTATTTGATTTAAGTTTAAGATAAAACTTAATGCTTTTTTATATGCTTTTAAGGACTGAGTAAGGCATTTTTTTTTGCTGTCTTTAAGTGCAATACCCCAAAAATATATATCCTTTTTTTTGTAAAAAAAATTTCCTTTCACATAGAATATTCCAGCAATTCTCAATAGATATTTTTTGATCTTTATTATTCTTCTTTTATCTTCCTTGTGGTATCCAGCTCCTTTTTCCAGGAAATCAATTTTTCCCTTAAATTCTTCTTCCAAATAATCAAAATACCTCACTTCTATATCTTGAAGTGCCCGGAAATTTTTTCGTATACCAACATCTCGTATATCAACATCCATCGATTCCACAAACGCAATCTCTACTAAATTTTCAAGAACATTTCTAAAGTCTCCTTGATACAAAATTCCTTCAAGAGATCTATCTTCATTTAGGGCGTTTTCATAATCTTTTTTAGACTCTTTCCAAATTTTTAACTCCTTTAAGGCTTGAGCTCTTCTACAGTAAATTCTTGGTATTAAATCCTTGTATTTATTATCATTAACATCTAAAGCGTTGGTAAAAGCTTGTTTTGCGTATTCAAAAATATTCTTCACTTGAGAAATATTTACTTTTCTATCTCGTTTCAGCTTTTCTCCAGAATGATTCAGCTTTTCACCAAGCTTGAGCCATATATAGGAATGATATTTGTGAGTTGCTGAAACATATTTTTCAGAATTAAAGTATTTATTCAAATTCTTACTAAATTCCTCTAGATCTGTTTTTTCTAAGAGGTTTCTAAGTCTATTAGTATGCTCTTTAGATATAGATAGAAAGGTTTTTTTCGACTCATAACTATAGCATTCGACAGCATTCAAATAACTAACCAGCGCTTTAGAGTAGTTTTTTATTTCAATGTAAAGATCTCCCAAACATAACAATTTTTTTTCTAATATTTTGTTGTTTTTATCCTCAATTTGAAATTCCTTTAAAATCCTAATAGCACTTATCCCTATATCTTCTTTATTTCTAATAACACCTTTATCTTTGCTATTCATTAGTTTAATCATCAGATTTTTGTACTCATCAAGCTTCCTTTTTGTCTCCTCATCAGAAGTTTTCATCAAAAGACCTTGTTTATAATCATTAAAAATTTTTTTCCAGTCAACTGATTCTTTTTGCAATAAGGAAATCTGAAGAGAACAATCTCCCCTCATGTAAAAAAGATCAAAAGAAGAAATTTCTAACTTTATTAGGGTCTCAAATTTCCCGTAGATAAACTTGTAAACCTCAAGCTTTTCAATTGAATTATTAGAGTTACGCTCTAGATTTTTATTCTTAAAATGTTTTAAGAGATCAATATATTTTGTTTGTTGCTTTGTTTCTAGCTGTATGTTTTCAAACTCAGCTAATCTTGTTTCAATTTCATCTATCGTCAAAGATTGATCTGGGGAAATAAGTATACTCTCATCTATCTCATCTATTTGAGTGATTAAATTTAAAGCTTTCTGCTTATAAATTCTTATTTTATGTGTATATGACTTATTGTAAAAAGGGTCTGGTAAATTAGATCTGTT
>NZ_CEZPJD010000064.1:0-18889 GCF_983059655.1 Okeania sp. | reverse complement strand
AGTAGGGGAGTAGGGTGATAATTTTTTTGCCCAACTATGCGCCAGAAATGCGCTCCATGCATGAGCATGAATAGCTGAAAACCAGGCACTTTTTCAAGACCTGAAAAGGCTAAAACCAATATCAGTCAAGGCTTTAAGATTTTATCAGCAAGCCCTAAGTAGGGTCTGCTGAAAAAGTCTTTTTTAAGGAGTAGGGGAGGGGGGGAGTAGGGAGTAGGGGAGTAGGGTGATAATTTTTTTGCCCAACTATGCGCCAGAAATGCGCTCCATGCATGAGCATGAATAGCTGAAAACCAGGCACTTTTTCAAGACCTGAAAAGGCTAAAACCAATATCAGTCAAGGCTTTAAGATTTTATCAGCAAGCCCTAAGTAAAAATTTCTATTGCGATATTCGCAACAAAACTACCAACTCCCTGAAGCAGAAACTATAGCGCTACATTTAGGAAGTAGAAAAAAAGCTGATTAGATATAGATAATCAGCAATTAGCCATTCCGGCAATTTGTAAACATAACAGCGCGTACTGCTATGAACAAAGATTTTTAATCAGACAATGGATCTTTTAATCCCAACTCCTGGAAAGCAGCTAACCGCAACTGACAAGAATCACATATACCACAAGGTTTTTCTTCACCTGCATAACATGACCAAGTTTTTTCCCAAGGTACTCCTAAATTATTCCCTAATTGGATAATCTCGGTCTTTTTCATATCAATAAGTGGGGAAACAATAGCGATCGCCTCTCCCTCTCTCCCTTGTCTAGTTCCCAGACGAAAAACTTCTTGCATTGCCTGAATATAGTCTGGGCGACAGTCAGGATAACCCGAATAGTCTAAAGCATTTACTCCAATATAGACACGACCTGCATTGACAACTTCAGCATAAGCGAGGGCAAAACTCAGAAAAATAGTATTACGCGCTGGAACATAAGTAATAGGAATGTTTTGCGACATTTCCTCAACAGAGCGATCGCTTGGTAAATCAATTTGACGATCGGTTAATGCCGATCCTCCCCATAGTCTGAGGTCAAAACTAACAACATGATGTTCTACTACACCCACACTTTCAGCAATTTTTTTGGCTGAGTCTAACTCTCGACGATGCCGTTGTTGGTAGTCAAAGGAAATAGCATAACATTCACAACCATCTGCCTTTGCTTGGTACAAAACTGTTGAGGAATCTAATCCTCCTGACAATAAAATAACTGCTTTCACTATTCTTCTATATTTTTTGATAATGTCTTTTAACTAGGTATCAGCTTTTCCGTTCCGGAATGCTCCGCAAACAGCATTTAGCTGTCAGCTAAAAATTCAAGGGTTTAAGTACCCCACTATATTTGAAAAATTAGTTATGCATATTAATGGGGGTTTTTAGACGCGGAGCGACTTCTCTTGATTATCCCCCATTATAAACCTTGAGAAGCTGATAGCTGATAGCTGAGTGCTACTTCAATCATAACTATTGGAGCTATCGTAAAAATGAAGTCTACCATAGCCAAGAAAATGACCAGATGATTTTTCTCCCATAGGAAAAGCTGTAACCCCAAATAAATATATACCGCCATACTTAGGAGTCCGCACTGGACGCAAACCGATAGTAAAAGTTTTGCCTGGGGGTACTGGAGGGTCAAAGGTTACTGACACAGTATTAGTTTCCCGATCGACTGCTACTTCTTCAACTACCAGTTGCTGTCCTTTTTTGTGATGAGTTCCTTCAAAGGCAATAGTTTTCTTTGGGTTATATCGGATATTACCAGCTCCTTCAGTTTTGGTAATTTTTACTCCTTCTAGTGGCACTCCAGCATCAGGCAATAAACTCAGAGTAAAGTAATAGGTTGCACTCCAAACATAGGTTTCACTGCGGGTAGTGACTGCCTTAACTAAGCGAGGTGGTTGAGCAAAATGAACTGTACCATCTTTTGTCTGAATTGCTAAAGTAGGAGTTACCAAGAAGTAACAAACAACAAAGAAGAAGGAGAAAATTTTCAATTTAGGAACTAACATATAGTCATTGAGCAAATAAGTTAATTATGACACTACTTGGACTTATCTAGAACTCCGCTCCGCTTACACGTTAACGTTTGCGGTAGCATTCCGTCAGGAAAGTTGTGCGCCAGCAAACAAAAACTTTGTTCTTCTTCTCTTCCTTATTTTTTTCCTCTTAACTCCTGACTCCTCCATAGAGATGTCTATTGCCTGTTATACATTATCTGTTTTACCAAAAAATGAGGTCCAAAGCCTCCCCTTTTAAGGGGATGAAAAAATATTCAATTCAGTATTTAAAGCCTCCAGCTTTAGTCGAAGGTACTGATAACTGATAACTGTTAACTGATAACTGAAATAACACCATTTTCTGTACAAACGCCAGTTAGAGGTCTATCCCAAGGATCTATAGGTAACTGTTGTAAGTAAGCAAATTCAAACACAATTCCAATAGTAGGTTTTGATGCCCATTCTTCAGCACTTAACATCCGGTCATAAAAACCAGCACCATAGCCTAAACGATAACCATTTAGGTCACAAGCAACAGCAGGAATTAAAATTAAATCTACTTCTGATGAATGTAATAATGGTGCGTTTGATTCTGGTTCTAAAATACCATAATTGCCTTTTTGTAAAGAATTTCCTGGTTGCCAAATATGCCAAAATAAACTTTTTTTTACACACCTTGGAAATCCCCAATTTTTAATAGAAACTATTGGGTTTTCTCTATTATTTGTAAATAATAAACTAAGGTCTACTTCTTGACGGAAACTAAAGTAAGCTAAAACAGTTTGAGATTTTTGAAATAGGGAGAAATTTTGTAAGTGGTGGCAAAGGCGATCGCTTTTTTCCCTCCATTCAGTTTCTGACATAGACTGACGTTTTTTCAGTAGGGAGCTTCTTAATTCTTTTTTGAGCATTAATTTAGTAATATTAAATTTAAAATCTTCAAGTGGATAAATATTAATTAGGACTTACGGAATGTTATTGGTAGTAGACTAACACAGCTAAAACTGTGCAATAGATTTTTATTTCGAGGGTCTTTATCTCCCCTGCTCCCCTACTCCCCTACGCCCTACTCCCTACTCCCTATTTAGAGCATCCAAGGCGGAGCTGGTTCCAATTCCATTTCTACTTGAGCCTCATCTCGAGTTTCATCAATATTAAGTATGACTAACTCGTTATCTGGGGTACGGATCTTTATATTTAGCGACTTTAAACCTATGGTTGAATTAATATAGCCTTCGTATTTAGACCCTATAGGTAATTGTGATAAAATTTCGTCAATTTTTTCTATTAATTTTTCAGAATTACGATAGTACTTTGTTGCATCTGCAACTATTTTATTCACTTTTTCTTGACTAATTTTTAGAGTATTGGCTAACTCGATCACAAAACTATTTTCTTCTTCTGTTACTTTATCATCTGCTATTGCAATTTTTACTGCTAAATCAAAAGCATTTTCTATTTCTTTTTCATTTTTAAGTGCTTGTTTGGCAGCAGAAAATAATGCTTCGTTTTTTTCTGTGCTAATAATTTTTAAAACTTTTTCTCTAGCTGCATCAACTTCTTTAGCATTGAATCCTTTTCTGAGTAAAAAACCCTCTAAAATTTCTACTTCATTCATATCAATATCACCATCAACTGCCATTACCATTAAACCAATAGCAAAGATGGCTTCATTAGAGGTTAATTCCTCTGAACATTTTACTTGACTGTTAAAAATATGTTCATACGACATAGATTTTTTTGAGAATATCAAATTTTAATTATACATGGATATATTCAACAATTAATAATTAATAATTAATAATTAATAATTAGGGTTTTCTGATTAAATCTCAAATAATTACCAGATAAAGGTTTTAGGCTTTTTAGGTATTGAAAAAGTACGTGGTTTTCAGCTCTTCATGCTCATGCATGGAGCGCATCTTTAGCGAATAGTTGGGCAAAACAATTCTTCCCTACTCCCCTACTACTTAAAAAAGACTTTTTCAGCAAACCCTAATCACCTCTCCTTGAAAAGAAGAGGATCTACTTAAAGGAAAATTTTTTCTTCACAACCTGAATAGACTGCTATAAATAGACTAACTCTTAGATAAACGTTCCACTGGCTTTCCTCCTAATAGTTTATGAGCATCTTGAAGAATATCTGGAATTTTTTCGGCATGGGGACTATTAGCAAGACATTTACTCAGGTCATATTTTTCTGATTCTTCAGCATTTGCACCAGGAAACCAATGGCTGCCATTACCCAATAAGTTATAGCGCATTTTACTGTATTCGACCATATCGTAGGCGATCGCTAGATTTCTTAACCATAAAATCACAGGAATATTTATATTTCCAGGAGTCTCTTCTACAGAGGGCAAACCAATGTCCCAGGTTTTGAACCAATTTTCTCCTAGTTTAGCGGTTGCTTCTTGCTCTAGTCTTGCTAATATTGATGGTAATATTTCATCAGCTCTATCTAACAATTCGATTGTTTTGAGATGTTCGTCAAAATCTGTTGGTTGTGATGCACCTAAACTCAATGTATGCACTTGAGGATGACTCAAACAAAATAGATCGTTAAATACCATCGGGCTGAGTGGATAGCATAAATCGACTAGTTTCTGTGGTGGTTGATACAGTTTACCTCCTTTATCAGAGGGGCTAATAATAAATACTCCCATATCAAAACGATTAGCCGCCTCTATTGCTGGCCAATTATTTTGATTAATGTAGTACCAGTGTAAGTTAACATAATCAAATTGATTTGTTTCTATAGTTTTAACTATGACATCAGTAGGCCCGTGAGTAGAAAAACCAATAAATCTGACTTGGCCTTGTATGTGGAATTTTCTTGCCACATCCAGACAACCTCCTGGCCTAATTGAGTGATGGAGTATTTCTAATGTGTTAATTCCGTGTATGCCCAGCAAATCAATATATTCTAGTTGCAAAAATTCGAGGGACTGCTGTAACTTACTTTGGAATTCTTGAGGATCGGCGCTTGGGCTAACTTTTGTCTGGACAATCAGTTTTTCCCTTGGTAACTTGGATAAAATTTCTCCAAGCTGCATCTCAGATGTACCATAACCACGAGCAGTTTCTATGTGGTTAATGCCGCATTCTAGGGAGCAACGAATTGTATTTTCTAGGTTTTGTTGATTATTTGGTGGGATTTGATTTTTGGGAACATCTTGCCATTTATATTGATACCTCATTCCACCACAGGAAAATACTGGCATTGGTAATTCTGTTCGCCCGAAGCGTCGATACTGCATCATATCAATAATCTTTCTGAACTTACATTAGGGGATCTTCTACTACTTCTACATTATTCATGGTAAAATTTGTTCTTGCTAAGGAACCGTAATATTTTCTTGCTGCTTCGTCATAAGCAACGGCAGCATCTTTTTCTACATCAAAGCGGCCTAAGCGTATTTGTTTTTTGTATACTTTGATTTCAGCAATCCATTTTCGTTTGTCCTTACACCAGTAGACTCCCCGATATTTAGATGAGTGTTTGACGCTTGGTCTCCTGTGCATTCGCGCACTTCCTTTGACTAGCCGTAAGTTCTCTCGTCGATTATCTAGCTTGTTGTGGTTATTATGATAGACGGATACACCTATAGGAGCATCCATAATCACTCTGTGCATATAAACGGTGGTTCTTTTGCCATCTTTCTTAATTGTTCTGGCAGCAAACCCATCTATCAAATACCATTTATGTTTTGATAATTCCTCGTAGTCTTCTTCATCAACTATTACTACCTGCCCTCTGGTAATCAAGATTTCTTTTGACATTTTTTTGGCCTTCTTATTACTTCAATTTAAAGTTATAATTCTCCCTTGTTTTTTTATATTTAAGAGAGTAGGATACAAAACATTTGAGGCCAGTACATAGTATGTTTTTTGAGAACATTTTATTTGACTTTTTGTCTTTCTAGCTAGAGCTAGATTTTTTTGTCTGACTGCACCCCATTTGTTGTTAATAAATCAATTTTTGTTGATTTATTTTTTTATTGTCCATTGATATAAGTCAATAAGTTAAGTTATGACTTTTATGGTGAATTTTTTTGTCTACTGAATCTTGGCTGTATCGATCCTTTAGTAGGTACAGTTTGATTTTCTTTATTCATCACCCCCCGAATTATATCTCCTTTTAATCTGTACTATAATTTTGTGCTACTAATCAAGACTTCATCTATAAATTAATGATAATCCCACCTTAATTTTTTTGCCACTTTCTAGATATAAATTAAGTAAATTAGCGGACTCATAGAATTATATTTCATGAAAGTAGAAATATCATAACTTCTGTCAATAGTCCTCATAGCCTTTCTAGATTGATGTCAAATCAATAGAAGTTTACAGTTGGGTACTGTCCATCAGGATATATAAATTATTTTTCATATACCATAGCACAGATTAAGAAGGATGAAACATAGTTAAACCTATGACTTTATGGTTAACTAAAGCATCTATAACCCCTTTTTTCTCAAGTTTTTGACCTTCAAATACACTTATTTTTTTTTGAAAAATAAAAAAATATGAATTTTGAAATGTCTGAGATTAAGTACTGTTACTCAAAATAAATGTTAACTTCATACTCAATTTCCTGAAAATTATTTAGTTTAATATGTACTGTAGGTTGAGTAATAAATAATCTCATAGTTATATTTTGTTATTGTTTGATATGTCATAATTTATTTGAAATAGCAGTCAGTGGTCAGCTATCAGCTTCTCATAGTGCAATGGGGGCCTGAACGCCCATAAAATGCTTACCACGCACTTTTTCAAATAAGCGTGGGGGGCTTAAACCCTTGAATTTTTAGCTGATAGCTAAATGCTGTTTGCGTTTGCGTAGCATCCCGTAGGGAAGCATTTCGTAAGGAAAAGCTAATAGCTAGTTAATATTTTTGGTAAGCATTTCCTGCGAAATGTGGAGCTTACCAGCCGTCAGTTCGCTTCATAAGGTCGCAACTGCGGACTTCAGCTATTAGCTTGTTTATCTCCGGGAAGTTAAGTTAAAATACTAAAATTCTTACTTACAGCACTTTGCGCGGATAGTGAGGTACAGTTTGAAAATTAATCTTTTTTTCCCTACTGCCTACTCCCTACTGCCTACTCCCTAAAGTCCTAAAATTTTGTACCTCATCAACTCCAAAACTGCTGTAAGTATGCTTGAAATAGCACTCAGCATTAGGACTTTTTTTGACTTTGAGGAGGAGATGAGCAACTTCTCCCAGACTGGCAGGTGCTTGGGGTTGCCGGGGTATAAAGCAAAGGTCAAAAAGCAAAAAGCTCAAATGCTGAAGCGCTGATAGCTAGTTAAAGCAACAATAAAAGCCTTAACTATCGATAATAAATCTGTTTAATTCCTTCACAAAAAAAGCTGATTTCTGAGTACTAATAGCTGTTTACGTAGCATTCCGCATGAAATGCTTACTATATTTGTTTGACAAGATGATATTGTAATCAATATTGATGAGTTGATGAAAAAAGAAAATAGTGAAAAATACGCAAATTTAGCAGTTATTATAATTGAATAAAAAATAAACTTGATTAACTCTATCAAAAATACATAATAACAGTAAAATACAGCAAATTTGTCACATAATCTTGATTTTTATACCTACATATATATTTATATTTTTGTGTTACTGAAAAATTGTGGTTTAAAGCCTCTCCTTTTAAGGGGATAGTAAATAAAAATTTTCATGATTAGTCAATCCTCTTATTTTCAAGGAGAGGTAATTATAAATTATTGAATCAATAATGTTAGATGTTTATTCCTGTTAAATTTGTTATCTAGTAAGTAAAATAAATAGGCCTTGCTGATTAAAGATCGTGTGCATTGACTGATATTTGTTTTAGGCAATTTATGTCTGGAAAAAGTATGAGTTTTTTAGCAAGGGATTATTAAAAAAGTGAGGATTTTTGGGTCGCACGCAGCCGAAAAATCACTCTGACTATTGTGTTGGTCACTGACTCTGTGATTCCCTTTATTCTAGGTTCTAACTACTCCCTAACCCAGCAAAAAGACTTTATGAGCGCAAACCCTAAATAATGAGCCAAGCTAGGTAAAATTTAGAGATAATTTTTTTGTAGCTGTGGTAGCTGCTAAAATGTATTAGATAATAAGAATTAGCATTGCTGAATTTGAAAGTAGGTTTATAGGGAACAGGGAAAAGGGAACAGTTAATATTAACAACGTAGTTCAAACCATCCAAAATACAAAATCAAAAATATAAAATTATCAAATCATACCCAGAATCAGCAACGCCTAAGAATTAAAGTTATTAATTTAAAAATAATTTAAAGTTATATGGAAAAGCAGAGTACAAATAAATATTCTCAAAAACAAGAACTATCAAAACCCATAGGACAGTTATTACAACAAGCTGGTTTAATCACAGGAAATCAAGTAGAAGAAATTTTGCAATATCAACGTAGTAATTGTCATTTACGATTTGGAGAAATTGCTGCCATGTGGAGAATAACTAATCAAGAAACTATAGATTTCTTTGTAGACATCTTTCCTAAACTAATGAAGGATAATCAGAAAAAAACAGTTGATGAGTATGTAAAATCAGCAAAATTATTGAACGACCTACAAATATATTCTATCTTGGTAGAGCAGAGTCAAACAAATTTACGTTTTGGAGAAGTTGCGGTGCAGAAAGGATGGCTGAGGCAAGAAACAATTGA
Organism: Okeania sp.; assembly: GCF_983059655.1. Lineage (NCBI taxonomy): Bacteria > Bacillati > Cyanobacteriota > Cyanophyceae > Oscillatoriales > Microcoleaceae > Okeania > Okeania sp. Next base: position 10,209 of record NZ_CEZPJD010000064.1, on the reverse strand, counting down.
TTTTATATTGCGCTACATTAAAGGTGAATTTACTTCTGTTGTAGAAAGCTAATACCAATTTTATGTGAGGCTGCACAGAATTAGGTTTTAAGTCATAAGTCGTAGGTCATAACTTTTGGGTATTATAGCAATTTTATCTGATACCAGTTCACTTAAAAAATGTCACAAATCGTCGGTAACCCAAATTCCGCACTTCAATTTGTAACATAAAAATTAGTATAAAATCCGTAGATTGCTTAAGTATTTGTACAGTATAAGTACTTATACTGTATAATTTATCTTCACTTACCTTGATCGGGAGTTAAATTCTCAGTGAAATGTTAAGCATAAATACTTATAGAATAGGGTTTGCTGATTAAATATCAAAGTCTTTACTGATATTGGTTTTAGCCTTTTTAGATCAGAAATACCTGATTTTCGCCTTATAAAGCTCAAAAGTGAGTATTCTGGCGTATAGTTGGGCAGAGTTGGCAAGGGATAATTTTTCTGACTACCTCCTCTACAACTCCCTCCAACTCTTGATTCTTAGCTACTCCCTACTCCCTACTCCCTACTCCCTGCCGAGCGCAAAAAGACTTTTTGAGCAAACCCTAGAATAGTTAACTTCTATTAACCACCATAATTTTCTTCTAACTTTTGACTTTTATGCTACGTTTTGTGGTGCGAAATGTAGGTTGGTAACTGATAAAGTCAAACAAGAAGCTAAAATTACTGTAGAGTAGAGGTTTTAATAACCTAAAATATAACTTTTGACTTCTGATTTTTGACTTCTGACTAATGTCCTCCAACTACTACATTTTTAATCATCAAGTGAGGACTGCCAATACTTACAGGCAAAGGTGCTTGACCTGCCTTACCACAACTACCACTACTGTAAGTAAAATCATTACCGATCGCTTCAATATCTTTGAGAGTTTGAAATACATTCCCTGTCAAAGTAACATTACTGACAGCTTCAGCAATCTTTCCATTACGAATCATATAACCTTCTGCTGCAGTAAATGTAAACATTTCTCCATTAGTCTGGCCACCTAGACTGCCTATGGCATAAACCCCTCGATCGATATCTTTAATCATTTCCTCAACAGAGCGATCGCCTGCTTCAATAGCTGTATTGGTCATTCTGACAATAGGTGGATACATTGCATTTATAGCTCTAGCATTTCCTGTAGGTGTTTCTCTCATTTTTCCAGAAGTTTCTCGATTATGCAGATGAGTTGTTAATACTCCATTTTTAATTAAATATTTACGTTGTCCAGGAACACCTTCATCATCATATTTGATAGAACCACTTAAACCATCAATAGTGGCATCATCTACTACATTCAACTTTTCTGTACCTATTGGTTTACCTAACTTCAGTAGCTCTTCCATCTGGGGGTTCTCATAAATAGAGTCTGCTTCAGAAAGATGGCCAAAAGCTTCGTGAATAAATACACCTGCCAGATGAGGATCTAACAATACAGTATATTGTCCACCTTTAACGGGTTTTGCTTCTAGTTGACGGATGGCCTGTTCTGCTGCTCTGATAACTTGTTTGTCAATGTCGCAGAGAGTGTTATAATTTGTACTAGAACTGATAGTATTGATGCCCTGTTTAACTATACTGCCTACTCCACGAGTAATGGCTCTAAATTTGCCATTGATATCTAGGCGTTCCTGTGCTATGCAACTGCCAATAGAATTCACAAAATAAGTAATGACAAAGCGATCGCTATAACTAACATTTGTGGCTTGAATTTGAGGATTGAAATCTAGCAATAACTGATTGTAGGTTTCAATTAATCGTCGTTTTTCTGATAAAGATATGTCACGGGGGTCGCGACCAAATTTGACTGCTACGTAATCTTGAATAGCTTCAATGGGAGATAATTGAGTAGTTTTTTTTCCTACTAAATAGGCGTGAGAAATTGCTTCTTCGATTCTATTTGATAGTTCTGAAATATTGTTGAAAGTAATGAAACTCCAGCCTCCTTTGTAGCAAGCGCGAATACTTCCGGTAAGAGAAAAATGAGTATTAATTGTATTTAATTGTAGCCCATAAAATGAAATAGCAGTTGATTCACTTTGTTCTAAGCGAATTTCTAGATAATCGACATGATTACGGTAATTATAAATTTTATTTTGTAATTGCTCTAGAAGAGAATTATTTTTTTTGATTTTTGTACTCATTATCTATGTTTTATACCGATATTAGTTGTTCTTGAATAAAATAATTTTTATGAAAATTTTTAGTTATTATTAACTTGATTACTGGACAATGTTACCGAATAATTAAGGTTTAAAGCCTCTCCTTTAAACGAGAAACAAGCGGTCAAGGGATGGCGAGGTCTCCTCACCATATCAATGAGACCAAGAGAAGAAAAAATTTTCCTTTTATTAAATCCTCTTCCTTTTAGGGAGAAGTAATTATCCATTATCCATTATCAATTATCCATTATTGAATGCCAGTTTCTAGTGGATATATTAGCGATAATTTATAATAATAAGTATTGGTATGGAATATCAGTGGAACCTAATTGGAGAATACCTGAAAATCTTAATTTCATCTTAGTTAGGATTGTAGAAACTTATATATAAATTTATTTAGTTATAAATGAAAGCTGAAATAATCTATGTAATAAATACCGCCTGGCAATTTATACAAGGTAATAGCAGATTCATGTCTTGGAATCTATTTTTAGCTTTATTTTCTTTGGCCATGAGTTTTTGGTTGTTTTCCAAACCTCGCTCCATTTTTATACTATGGGGAGTTTTGTTACTACTGGGCGCTAGTTTATTGCCAAATATAAACAGAGTTGTGGCCTATGGTAATAAATTGAATATTGAGGTGGCGATCACTATTACTTTAGTATTAATAATTTTAGGTATGTGTCTATTTCATAGTCCCCATAATTTTTCTTTACTGTGGTGCTTTGGTTGTTTAATTTTTATAGCTTTTTTACCTAATGCTCCTTATGTATTAACAGATATTATTCATCTTTATCAAGATATTCGTCAAAGTAATTCTGTATGGGTTTTGACTTTAGTAGTAGTTCCCCAATATTTGTTATTTATGTTTATTGGGTTTGAAGCTTATGTTCTTTCTTTAATTAATTTGGGCTACTATTTACAGCGGCAAGGTTGGAGTAATTTTATTCTGGGAATAGAGTTGATTATTCATTGTCTTTCTGCTATTGGTATTTATCTGGGAAGGTTCAAACGTTTTAATAGCTGGGATATAGTTACTAATCCTGATACTTTGGTAAAAAGTGTCTATAACGATATGTTTGATAGAGGTCCTATTTTAGCTACATCGCCGATTCATCTCACGCCAATTTCTCAAATATGGCGTGAGATGAATCGGCGGCAAATTGAATAGGTTCGATGCCCATTCAATTTTCCAACATCCCAGCAGAAGCTTTCGCCCTAGTTGAAAAACTTGTATTATCATGTTGCCTATAACCCCGGAAATTTTCCACCATGCGCACTGCCTACCAATATAAATTAAGGCCAAACAAAGAACAAATAGACACCATAGAATTGTGGCTGGAATTGTTGCGTTGGCAGTACAATTATCGGTTAGGCGAGCGGTTCTCATGGTGGTCAGAAAACCGTTGTCCAGTTAACGCTTGCCCCTTAGTCATGCCAATTCCTCAACTCAGAGATAATCCAAATTATTACTCTCAAAAACGAGATTTGGTCAATACCAAAGACAAGTTTCCGGAATACAAGCTAATTCACTCTCAGGTCCTGCAGGATTGCATAAAACGGGTAAAACTTGCCTTTGATAGATGGTTTAAAGCAGACAAAAATGGACAGAAATTAGGAAAGCCAAGGTTCAAAGGAAAAGGAGGTTATCGTAGTTTTACTTATACTCAAATTAAACTTAACTGCATTGAAGGAAATCAAATTAATTTGCCCAAAATAGGCAATATAAAGTTGATTAAACATCGACCGTTACCTGATAGTTTTCAAATTAAAACAGTGACAATTAGTCGTAAAGCGGATGGTTATTATATTACTTTATCCCTAGAAGACAAATCAGTACCAGCTTTAACAACTGAAGTTGAACCTACATTAAAAAACACTCTGGGAATCGATATGGGGCTAAAGGAATTCTTAGTAACAAGTGAAGGAGAGTCTATCCCCATCCCTCAATACTATCGCTCATCTCAGCAGCGATTAAAAACTCTACAAAAACGTTTATCTCGTAAAAAGAAAGGTAGTAAAAGATGGTTAAAAGCTGTTAAAGCTGTTGCTAAACAACATAAAAAGGTCGCCGATAAACGTAAAGATTTCCACTTTAAAACAGCCAATGAATTGTTATCAAAAGCGGATGTTATTGCCCATGAAAACTTAAATATTAAAGGACTAGCAAAAACCCGATTAAGTAAATCAATTAATGATGCTGGATGGGGACAATTTCTAACTATTTTAACTGTCAAAGCCGTTAGCGCAGCTCCTCCGCAGGAGGCAAATACTGGACAGAAAACTATAGGAGTGAATCCTCAAAATACCAGCCAAGATTGCTCGAATTGCGGTGGAAAAGTCCCCAAGGAATTAAACATACGAACTCATTCTTGTCCGCATTGCGGTGTTGTCATAGACCGCGACTGGAATGCAGCAATAAATATCAAAAATAGGGCGGTAGGGCATTCCGTCCTTAAAGCTCGTGGAGTCCGACGGGGTACCGGGACTGGGAAACGAGAAGCCCACGCCATACCTTAAGGTTGGCGTGGGAGTATGTCACTCAGGTATTTCAGTCTTTAAATTAACTAGCTATTTCTAGAGAAAATTCAAAGAAGGTTATTTCAGTTATCCTCCTCCGGAGTAACTGCGTTAATAGTTATCAGTTGTCAATGTAGAAGAATATTTAAACCTTTTTCTATTAATTTTTTTATGGAACCTATTTGAGTTTTATACAATTATAATAGTTAAGTCTTTTAGCAACTCAATTTTGAGGAAAAATCAGCTATAAGGAGTTTTGAATTTTTTGTATTATTTCTCTCTACATCTTCCCTCCTATCTCCTGTCTCTTTGCTAAAAAAATTTAATATTTATTAAGATACCAAGTGGGTTCTATAGAGAGGAAGTTCAACCAAAAATCTAAGGAATAAATATCTAGTGTCGCTACGCGGAAGTTAAAAGTCATACTATTTCACTTTAAGGATGTCATAAATAGTTTCAAAGTCATAATGTCAAATCCGTTGAAACTATTGAAACATCAAAATTTTCTGCCTATTAAATCTTACTTTTAACATCTGACAGTCAAAAGTATTAATTTGTAATTAGTTTGATAATTTTGTAACTGGTTATTTATTTTTGCCATCCTGCACAAGGCAAGTCTAAATTTTATGTTGGTTTTTATTTCTTCCCTATATTGAAGCAAGTTAAAAAGATTTATCAGGTTTTAAGTAAATATCAGTAGCTTGAATTAGCTATAGATGGACATAGTTAAAATCCTCAATCGCCATGTTTTTTTATATGCATAATTACCGTATATTTACAGATGAAAAATCATAGGTTATGATTAATATTAGTTAACTTTTAGAAAATCAAGAATGAATAAATTTAACAGTAAACTTTGGAATAGTTTTTTGCAGATTGCTCAACCATATTTTTACCCACTAGAACCTGGAGGAAGCAAAGTATTTTTAGGGTTATTATTTCTGCTTTTGATATTTTTATTTGCTGCTGTTTTCTTAGTTGTTAGTTTAATTTGCATAGTTAGTGAAGCTATATTTGGCGAGTCATTTAATAATATTGCTCCTGGTTTAGTCGATACAATTCAAAATATTATTAATTCACACTGGATATTTGTTATTGCTTTAATGATTGTAGTTCCTGCCATTGGTTTTTGGTACTATAAAAGACAACTTATCCCACGTTGGCAACCTTGGGCATTATTAAGTTTGTTATTATTATTATCTCTATCAGTTAGTGGGTTAAATGTAATTATTAGCTATGTAGGTAACTTTTTTACAACTGCATTATCTGAAAAAGACCAGCCTACATTTTGGCGGTTCTTATATGTTTATGCTGGGGTTTTTATTGTTGGTACTCCGATAGTTGTTATTTACGCATATACAAGACAAAAACTAGGACTCTACTGGCGAGAGTGGATGACAAATAAGTTTCTAGATGACTACTTAAAAAATAGGTCATATTATGAAATAGACTCAAAAGGCACAATCGATAATCCAGACCAAAGAATTGCAGAGGATATTAAATCTTTCACTAACCAAAGTTTATTTTTTCTCCTCACAATTCTCAACTCAATAATTGACGTTATTTCCTTCACAGGAATTCTATGGTCAATATCAATACCATTGTCAATTTTTCTCATTATTTATGCTGTAGCAGGAACATTAGTAGCAGTAATTTTTGGTAGAAAATTGATTCCTTTAAATTTCTACCAATTGAAACGAGAAGCAGACTTTCGTTATGGATTAGTTCATATCCGTGACCATGCCGAATCAATTGCTTTTTACCGAGGAGAAGAGCAAGAGTTATCTCAAATTAGACAAAGATTTACTCAGGTTTTTAATAATTTTAATTTACTGATTGGCTGGCAAAGAAATGTAGATTACTTTACCACAGGTTATCGATATGCAGTAATTATTTTACCCTCTTTAATTATGGCTCCTATTTACTTTGCAGGTGACATTAAATTTGGAGATATTAGTCAAGCAGGTTTTGCTTTTAGTCAGGTTTTAGGAGCTTTTTCTCTAGTAGTTAGTCAAATCGACAACTTAACTAATTTTGCAGCTGGTATTAATCGTTTGGATAAATTTAGAGAAACATTAGAAGAGACAACAAAAGTATCAGAAGAAGGAACTAGGAAAATTGACATCACAGAAAGTTCTAGATTAGCCTTAGAAAATATTACTTTAAATACCCCTTTAAACCACGAAGAAATTAATGAAAGTCAAAAGACTTTGGTAGAAAATTTATCAGTAGCAGTAAATTCAGGTCAAGGATTATTAATTGTTGGAAAAAGTGGAGCAGGTAAAAGTTCTTTATTAAGAGCAATAGCAGGTCTATGGACATCGGGTACAGGTCGTTTAGTACGTCCTAATTTAGAGAAAATGTTATTTCTACCTCAGCGCCCTTATATGATTTTAGGAAGTTTACGAGAACAGTTGTTATACCCTCAAGTTAACCAAGAGTTTAATGAATATGAATTAAGAAAAATTTTGAAGTTGGTTAACTTAGAAGATTTACCAGATAGATTAGATGGTTTTGATGTAGAGTTACCATGGGAAAATGTTTTATCTTTGGGAGAACAACAACGTTTAGCTTTTGCAAGACTATTATTAATTAAGCCTAACTATGCAATTTTAGATGAAGCTACCAGTGCCTTAGACCTACAAAATGAAGCAGAGCTTTATCAAAAATTACAAGCAACTAAAACAACATTTGTGAGCGTAGGACATCGTTTAAGTTTGTTGAAATATCATCAACAAGTTTTAGAATTAACAGGTGATGCCAATTGGCGAGTATTATCAGCAGAAGCTTATCAAGCAGAAGCGAGTTCTTTTAACTAATTAGGGTTTGCTGAAAAAGTCTTTTGGTGGGCGTAGGAGTTAGGAGCCGTGTAAGAATAACCTGAACAGTTTTTTTGATGGAAGCTAGATTTCACAATCTATTTCAGATAAAATTTGTACAACTTATTTTTACAGGGCTACTTAGGAGAAGTGTGAATTATAGAGAAGGTAGGAGGAACAAAATTCTCTCCTGATTTTCTGTCCTTGTCTGCTCAAAATGCTAACATACATGATCTTTTAGGTGGTGATGGTTCAGAATGAGCGTATTTTGGGCAAGATTAGGTGAAGAACAATCTTGGGACGATTCTTCTGACTACCTCTTCTATAATTCCCATTCCTCTTGACTTCTGTCTTCCCCTCCTGGGAGCAGGGCTGTTTCATTCTTGCTTAAGGCAGAGGGGGAGCAGGGAGCAGGGGAGAATTTTCCACCCTTTACCCTAGATTTTCCCCAAATTTATCAAAATTGATTTTTCAGAAATTCCGTTGATAAGACCTAGATTCTTTGGGAGCTTTTCCCTACCTCCACCCCGAAAAATCGCCCGTTTTTCGTAACTTTTCCCCAAATTCCGGTAATTATGCCCCCAATTCTCCAAATATCGATTATTTATTTGACTTTGAAACAGCCCTGGCCTCCTGGGATGGGTTAGGGGTGGGTTGACTCCTACCTCTACCAACAGACTTTATTCAGCAAGCCCTAATTATTTAATAGGTTTCAGTTATAGTCATTTTAGTTTAGGTTGAGACGATAATTTCTTGCTGTGAAACGGTTTCAGCCGAAAAAGTGTCTCATTCTTATTTAAAACAACTATATCTATAATTTATAGAAGCCATTTGGAATATTAGCTAATGTTGGGTTTTTAGGCCAATAACTGAGGATATTGATATTTAATTACTATAGATAGATATCTCCAACAATCAAAAATCATGCTCTTTTATTGCACTGTTATTCATCAATTCTTTCCCCCTACAGCAAAGCTGCCTACTCCCTACTCCCTATGCGTGGAGGAGATGCTTATATAGATCCGTTTAGGGGTTCTATAGTTTGATACCAAATTAAAATAAAGCTGCATGGAATAATATCATGTCTGGATAATTAATGATAGAACTGTGTTCCGCTTACGCGACCAAAAAACTTTATCCTTTTCTTGCTTTTTCTTTCTACCCTCTTCCTTCCTGACTCCTGGCTTCTGACTCCTAGTTACCACTAAAATCCTACAGCTGAAATATGATTGCTATATATTATTTTGAATAACTTGCCGATATTCATTCTTACGCTTCACACCTTTCAATTGCTCGACCAAACCCTTATTCTTAAAAAACTGAATTGTTGGTGTAGACATTACCCCTGCATTCTGAGCAATTTCTGGATCTTGCTCAATATCAATCTCTACATAATGAACTTTTCCCTCAAACTCTTGTAAGACCTTCTCCAAAATAGGCTTCAAAGTATGACATGGAGCACAGGTAGGGGCAGAATACTTAACTATAATTAGGCGATCGCTCTGGTGGTAAAGTTTCCGCAAAGCATAACCACCTAAATGGTGAGTAGCATCCCGATCAAAACTCTCAAAAGTATCAACAACTATCTCCTCATCCGACTTCTTAGTTGCTTTTTCCTGAGCAAACTCCTGTACCAAACCTCTTTCTGACAACCATCTCTCTACCAACATTGCCCCTATACAACCACTACCAGCAGCAGTTATTGCCTGACGAAACTCACTATCTTGGACATCACCCACAGCATAAACACCTTCAACGCTAGTTTTAACCATATCTCGAGTAAGCACATAACCCTTCTCATCCAAATCCAACTGTCCTTGAAAAACTTGAGTATTTGGGGTATGACCAATAGCATAAAACAAACCACCCACTGCTAAGTCCTGCTGTATACCAGTTTGATTATTTCTCAGTTTCACACCTTCCAACACACCATTACCATATACATCTATAACTTCACTTTGCCAATGAACAGTAATTTTCGGATTTTCTAACACTCTCTGCTGCATAGTCTTACTCGCCCGCATCTGGTCTCGACGTACCAATAAATGAATATGAGAACCATACTTAGTTAAATAAAGAGACTCCTCCACTGCAGTATCCCCACCTCCAATAACTGCTAATTCCACTCCTTTAAAAGCAGGGTTAGCTCCATCGCAGACAGCACAAGCAGAAATACCACTATTCCAAAATTTTTCTTCACTAGGTAGTTTGAGTTTTTTGGCAGTTGCCCCAGTAGCAATGATGATGCTATAAGTCTTAATTTCTCGTTCTTCTGACTTAATAGTAAATGGGTACTGAGTTAGGTCTACAAAAGTAACATCTTCGGTGTATAGTTCTGTTCCCCAGCGAACTGCTTGATTTTTCATCCGTTCCATTAATTGCGGTCCGGTAATACCTTCGGGAAAGCCAGGAAAGTTCTCTACTTCAGTCGTTGTCATTAGTTGACCGCCTGGTACACCTCCTATTTGATAACCTTCAAAGACTACTGGTTTGAGGTTCGCACGTCCTGCATAGATAGCGGCAGTATAGCCTGCTGGTCCTGAGCCTATAACTACTAAGTTTTCTATTCTTTGTTTTGTCATAATGTAAGGCTTCGCGGTAGATATTGGGTTTCTTGCAGCATGGGTACTGAGTTAGGTCTACAAAGTTGACATTTTCATGTTTATAATTCTGTTCTTCA
>NZ_CEZPJD010000063.1:0-19110 GCF_983059655.1 Okeania sp. | reverse complement strand
TCCCTACTCTAAGTGCCAAAAATAATTTTGTGGTCTACTCAAATGAAAAGCGCTATAAGTTGTTATTCACAACTGGGTAAGGGAACTGAATTTGTCATTGAAATTCCTATTGGTATTTAAGTTCCGCTAATGATTTAATATCAAATCCGTTTAATTCGGTAGACTGCACCCTTTTAGCTGTTTCAGTTTAATATACTGGATCAATCTGGTGGGTTATAGTCTCCCCTATTGAGTGATTCCATAAATTCTTTTATCTCCTTCATGGTTGACTTTTGTTCTAGTTCTTTCTTATATCTTTTCATTTCAGATTCAAGTCTTCCTTCAAAGAATTTTGTGATTTCTTCCCTATTCGTGTTGGCCCTTAGGTAATGAATTGATACTGCTTCTAAAGTAGAAGTATATGCCAATCCTAAAACCAGAATGTAACTTGCGGCTACTACACCGGTAATGCTTTCACCTGGTATAAAAAGAGGAGGAAATATTGCTGAAATGATGGCTGTGGTTATATCTAGTATTGTTGTACCACCGACCGCCAGTAAACCAGTAAATCCTATAGTGGCAGTTGCAGCACCTGCATTGAGAAAACGATCGAGATTATAAACTTTAGCAAGAGATGCTAGTAAAGTTGGCTGAGTTGCAATAATACTAACTGGAGTACAGCCTGGAATCGGAATAAAAGCTGAACCAAAACATACCCCAGCTGCAGTACCAACAATAGAGTATGCTACTCTCCTTTTTAATTTGACATTTACTGCCTGCGCTCTGATAAATGCTTCTGAATATGATGCAGGAATGGCTTTTATAGATGCTTCTGTTAATTCTTCTAGACCTGAAACTTTCTTGCCTGAAACAGGATCGGCAGAAACTTCCATAATTTTAATTTGGGTATTTGCTGTCTGCTCAATTTCAGCTAAGACATCACTCAGTTTTTTTTTAAGTTCAGAAAGTTCTGTTGGTTTAGCAATATCACACTGACTTAAGACAATGATTATAGGAATTTTTAAGCTGAGTGCTTTTTGAATCACTTCTTTATCGAAATATTCAATCCTTGTTAGTCCTGCATGAATAAGATACCAAACAAGGTGAATACAGTCGTCTACAGATTGGGTACTGGAAAGAGATTTGCTCCCAAGAAATTTTAAAGTATCTTCTAAAAAATCATCAGTTTTGCTAGCTTCATAGCCAGGAGAATCATAGAGTATGATTGGAATATCTGGATTATATGGGTTTGGATATCTTTTATAGCATTTTGTTACTGGCAACCCAACATCTACTTTAATTTCATCATCATCTAGACCAAAGATAGCTTTAATTAGGCTACTCTTTCCTGCACCAGTTCTACCAATTAGAGCAATACTCGGTGGTTTCAGTCTCTCTTCTATTTTCTTCAGTTCTTCATCTATTTCGTTATTCATGTTTAAACTCCTATCCATTTTTACCTTTCAAATTTCTTACTGATTCTTGAATAAGCTGATTATGCTTATTAGCGATCGTTCTAATATGCCATAATTGCTTAATAACTTCGTTCATTTTTTGATTAAAGAAACTTTCTCTACTTCTTTTGGGTTTGAGGTGATATTCCTTAATCTCCCGAATTGCATACTTAAAGTCTTCAACTAAATCATCATTAATGTTGATAACATCGCCATAAAGTTTAATGTATCTTTCAACCAGTGAAAAAGCTTCAACAAGCCACGACTCTAAAGCTACATCAAAAAGTAGATGCTTAGGTGTGATTGTGATATTCCCTTCGTCTTGAAGATTTCTTGCCTTAGCAGCATTCTTGTATGTAAAATGGGGCCTCGCATATTCTATCGAAGGAGTTATTTTCCCGGCAAAATATAGATCCTTTTTATCTTTCTGAATATACTTAATGAATAGTGCATCAATCCTTTGTTGAAATAGTCCAGGAGTTTCTATCGGACCAGGAATATCATAAGCTGTCTCCTGGTGATTTTCTAAGTCTAAACCCCTCTCTATTTCATAGTCTTCACTGCGAAGACGATTAAGAATACCAAGCATTGCTAAAATACCTTCATCTTGATTTTGTGGTAATCTTGGTTTCCGATTAAATGCAACTAGCTTGTGCAAAAAAAACAAAAATATTGTGAAACTCAGGAAAACAAAGATGGGAGCTAGCAGAGAAATTCCGATTTGATTTCTCGCATTATTTGGCTCCATATCAAAAAACTGAATTATTCCTACAGCGGAACCTCCTACTAGACCACAAACCAAGTGAACAATCACAGCGCCAACCGGGTCATCCATTACCTTCCATGAAAATTCATTCTCAATGATATGTTTTGAATACAAGAAAACTAGCCAACCACAAACGCCACCGACAAGAAATGGATACCAAATAATTGCTAAATCTGGTGCAGCTGTAATTCCAACTAATCCACCTAGTAAACCATTTATTGCGATCGTTAACCTCGGAATATTGTTTGCCCAACTCAGAAAAATTGTCACCATCATACTAACAGTTGCTGCTAAGGTCGTATTAATAGCAACAATAGCAATTTCGTGTAAACCTTCTGGTGTCCCGACAGATAGTTGTGTACTACCCATATTAAAGCCATACCATCCTATGAGCAACAGAAACACACCTGTTGTTGCTAAAGGAATATTATGAGCTGGCAATCGTCTTTCTCTCGCAGGTCGCGACCCTATAAGTAAGGTGGCTGCTAATGCTGCAGCTCCACCAGTTGCGTGTACTACGACTGAACCAGCGTAATCTTTAAACACTTCATCAAAAACTACCCACAACATCAAACCTGAGAGGGGATATATAATACCAGAAATGAAGCTACTCATAATTAAGTAATCAGACAACCTCATTCTACCAGCGATCGCGCCTGAGCATATAGTTGCAGCAGTTGCAGCAAAAGCTCCCTGGTAAATAAAATCTACTAGCTGCCTTGCATTATCTATATTTCCAGGTTCTGATGTTATAATACTGACAGGATGTAAGGAATTATCACAACCTTTCAATATCCAGTAACCAAACAAAAAAAAAGCGAGAAAGCTAACGCCAAAGTCAGCAAAATTTTTGAATATGATTGAAACTGTGTGCTTGGAAGGAAGCAACCCAGCTTCTAAAAGAGCAAAACCTAGCTGCATCAAAATCACTAGGACTGCACAGAACAAAATAAAGACAATATCTAGTGGAATAGTATCTGCTTGCATAAAATCTGTCTAAATTGGAATAGTAAATAGAGGGGAAAAATTACTACTGGTGACTTATTTGGTAGAGATTTTTAATGCACCACTATTATAGTGAGTCTAGTAGAAAAGGTTTTGTTCCTACTGTCGTTTGCGTAGTATCTCGTAGATTGCTGGTATAAAATTTTCGGGACATCAATTTTTTATTTTCCTACCCTACATACTTTTTTCGGGCCACCCCAAGCTTTTTTTGATAAATAGTCCCTTACCCTGGTAAAACGAGAACTCTATTATTTCTCAAATGTACCGTATCTATAATATAATATATTCAAAAAACAAAAATCGTCAACTATCGGCTAATTATTTAATTGGCCATACAAATTTATCTATTATAGCACTACGCGCTAGGGAATAGGGAGCGCGTGGAATTTTGATCAAAAGCGTGGTAGAAAATTTTTCTACCACATTGGGAGATACCCCCTCAGCAGGTTAATCTTGCTGTGCATTGTTAATAATTGTTAGCAAAATCGTATCGGAACAAGGAGTAGCAAACTGTAAAAGGGTTTTAGGATTGAAAAATCGCGCCCAATTCTTGTAGTGCTACAGATCCTCAATCAAGTTTGTTCAAATTTTTGTCCTTTCTTCCCTCCTGAGATCATATCTGCTGGTATCGTTATCCATCCACTTTGGTGATACCAAACAAATCAATAAACTCAGCCACAGAGATGATTTTAGTCTCTATCAACGACTGTGCTGTAGTAGAGAAATTAATTTATTGTGGCAACTTTGCAACCTAAGCCTAAAATCATACACCAAGAATCTCCTAATCAACCAATATTCTTATATAGAGGTTCTGCTGAATTGATTGATGGAAAAAACATTATTCAGGGTGAAGCTTTATTCATACTTCTTGGTATCCTTTTCCAAAAATCACTGTTAAATTTATCTATGACGGCGAAGGTATTACTGATGATATTGAATTGAAATCAAGTAATACTGAATTGAAATTAACTGAATCAAAAAATCAACCTAGAGTAAAAGTTGATCTATCAAATCTGAGATATCACGGAACTAAAAAAAGGGGGGCTTTTGGCTATTTAAAGGAATCTTTTATACAAGAACAAACAGAGAATTTGTCATCTATTACTTTTCAGATAGCTAATTTTATCCGCTTTCATAGTTCTAACTATGAGGAATTTGAATATGATGATGAAGACAATGAAATAGAAATACATCGAGAAGGTTGGCTAATGGATGTATTTGCCGGTCAATTTATCTTTGATTATGATAATTGGCATATTGTTTTAGCAACTTTAGATAATTCTTATGAGTTTCAAGAAAGATTGGAAGCTGAAGGAGGATATGGTATTACTCATATTTGCAAAGTGGAACGTTTAGATGGTAAAACTTTTGATTTAAACCAAGGCTATAAAATTATTGATGCCTTTATTTATTATCTTTCCTTTGTCAGAGGAATTTGGATAGCTCCTCTTTTTCTTTTAGGCTTTGATGCAGAAGGAAATCAAATATTAGAAGAATGGCGTACTCCAACTATTATACCTGATTCATGGCAATCTCCTGATTATTCTTGGTATGGAGAGTATGATGGTATAACAATTTTTGATCATTTCCCTGGATTTATGAAGAAGTGGCAAGATGAAACATGGCAAGAAGTAATTCAAAATTCAATTCAGTGGTATATAGAAAGTTCTAAGCATACAAATGGGTATAATACTTCTATTATTTTAGTTCATTCTGCTTTAGAAAAACTAGCCTGGACACATTTAAACAGTAACAACTACATTAGTCCTGATGGATTTAAAAAATTAACCTTTGGCGATAAACTTAGACTGTTACTTAAAACCCTTAATATTTCTCTAGAGCCAATTGACGAGAATTGGCAAATTTTTAAACTAGCCAAGCAAAATAATTGGGTAATTGATAGTATTAGTATAATTGGGCAGGTGAGAAATTCACTGATTCATCCAAAAATTACTAATAAAGAAAACCAGATTAAATTAACAGAAATGATAATGGAAGAAGTTTTTGTGGTGGCTGATAAGTACTTGTTAAAATGTTTATTTAAACTATTTGACTATCCTTACCCAATAGATTATTTGTTCTGCCCATTTCCAACTAGCTCAACCACAAGTAAAGCAAATTAAAAAGCATCTTCAAACAACTGACTGAGAATAATATTAAAACAGTATACTTAACTTTTCACCTTATTCTCCATCAAATCTATTCAAATTAATTTATAATTTTAACTTTTAACCCTTAATTTTACACCTAAACTATGCTCAAAAAAACCAAACCAATAATCAGCCTAATTCTCAGCTTATTTTCCCTAACTCCAACTATTACTCCCGCGTTAGCAGCGCCACCCCGCACCCCAGACCAAGAAGAAACCTGCGAAATACTTGTCATCGGTGGTGGCTTATCAGGAGCAGCAACTGCCTACGAATCATTATTAGCAGGGCGCACCGTTTGTGTCACCGAAATTACTGACTGGGTAGGCGGTCAAATTTCTTCCCAAGGCACCTCCGCTCTCGACGAACGCGGTACTCAACGCAGTCTCCTATTTTATCCCCGTGGTTACCTAGAATTACGGGAACGCATTGAGGAAAAATACGGTAGATTAAATCCCGGTGGTTGTTGGGTAAGCGTGTCCTGTTTTATGCCTTACGACGGTCACGGTATTCTATTTGAGATGTTAGAGGATGCTGCCAAAAAAGGTGGAGGAACATTCAAATGGTTTCCCAATACTGTTGTGAAAGAGTTAGATATTTCTAATAATCAAATCAATAGAGCGATCGCTATCCAACATCAACCAGCAGCAGGCACCCCACCCATTAACACCGAACCACTATCTCAAGTTATTGAAGATGCTTACCGTTATGAAAACTCAGCGCGTTTCGACAAAACCATAATTCAGTTTGTACCCCAACCTTCCCCAGAAAAAACTGGAGGTGCAGACTGGTATGTTGTCGAAGCAACTGAAACTGGAGAAATTATTGCTCTGGCAGATGTTCCCTATCGTCTAGGTATAGATCCACAAACCTATCTCGATCCATCATCTCCCGTTGACACCAGAGACTCCTATTGCACCCAAGGTTTTACCTACACCTTCGCCATGGAAGCAACTGAAACACCTCAAACCCATGTCGAACCCCCCTTTTATTCTCAGTATGCTCCTTACTATAGTTATGAATTATCTAGATTAGCTAGTTTCCCCCTAGTTTTCACCTATCGTCAAATTTGGTCAGTGCAACCAGATGCTCCGCAACCAGGAGATTACAAAAAACGAACGATTTTTCCTGGTGATATTTCTATGCAAAATTGGACTTGGGGAAATGACTATCGCCCTGGAAATCGCGACGACAACTTAATTTACAGTCGAAACCAACTGCAAGCAACAGGTCAACTGCAACCGGGTGGTTGGATGGGTGGTTTGCGTGCAGAAACCCTCCGTCGGGGTGAGGAAAATGCTCTCGGTTATTTCCATTGGTTGGTTGAGGGAACTACTGACTCTCAGTTGGGAGCGGGGGTAAAGGAAAAGCACCCGAATAATGTGTTTTTGAGTGGGTTTGATGCACCAATGGGAACAGCTCACGGATTGTCAAAATATCCTTATATGCGAGAGGGGCGACGTATTATTGGTCGTCTAGGGAAGACTTATCCAGAAGGTTTTGCGGTGGCAGAGGTTGATATTGCGAAAAAGAATTTTCGGGATAATTTTTATCTGCAAAATTTAGCACCGGATACATTACATTATTTGTGGGGAGCTGTTTCTGCTTTTGTTCCTCCAGATGCACAAATTAACTCAATGCAAGAAATGCCTCAGCGCGCTCGGGCAACTGTTTTTCCTGATAGTGTGGGTATTGGTCATTATGCAATTGATTTTCATCCCTGCATGACTAAAAGTCCGGCAGAAGCACCTGGTAATTCTGAACGAGCAGGTATTAGGAGGGGTCAAGGATCTGCTTATCCTTTTCAAATTCCTTTACGGGCAATGATCCCTCAAAAAATTGATAATTTGTTGGTGGCAGGAAAAACTATTGCTACGAGTTATATTGCTGCTGCTGCTTATCGGGTTCATTCTTTTGAATGGTCTGCTGGTGCTGCTGCTGGTACAACGATTGATTTTGCTTTGGATCGGGGGATTTTTCCTTATGAATTGATTGATGATATGCCTTCTAAGGAATGGGAGTTGGAGGTTTTACAAGGTCGTTTAGAGGAAAATGGTAATCCAACTGCTTTTCCTGAAACTTCTATTTTTAATAATACTTGGGATGAATGGAAATAGTGTTGCTACGCGGAAGTTAAAAGCGAGTGGGTAATTCTGAGGTTTCCTACGGGGCGCCTACTGTGCGGAATTAATTCCGCACACAGCCCCTCTAGAATGTAATACGCACTCAATACAGTCAAAAGTATTGATTGGTAAGGCTTTTAGGATTTTGTAACTGGTTAGTTATTTCTGCCATCTTGCACTATTTATTTATCCATATAACAAAACTGGATATACTGTTTTTGATATTGGTGAAGTCAGTTAACTAATATTAAAAGCACTACCAGGCAATAAAAAAATTTGAAACATTAGCGATTATTGCTATGTTGATTTGAGAATAAAACCTCTATCTTCATACTTCTAAATTTATCTTTAATTTGATAATATTTATAATGATTTATGAGCCAGTTAGAATATGTTTAAACTACCCTCAAATAATTCTATTTATGTATATGAGAAAAAATTAATATAGATTATACTTCTTCGGCAACTGTTTATACCATATCCTTTTGCAGATTAGAGGTTTTAAATAAAGAAACTATACTAGGAACAGATGTATGACAAACGGATGAATTGTAGTTGTGCCCATATTTAGGCTTTCTAATTGCAACTGAGAATGTATGGCTACAAGTTCTATCGATCGTCACTTGCTTAAATTTAGAATTATTGCACTTGGTTTGTAACATTTTCCCTGTCCTAGAAAAAATAATTTTTGTTTACTGTAAGTATATTTGAGTATTCTCTAATTAATATAGAGTTCACATAAACATTCACAATCTATCGCAAAGTTTTATACAAATGTAATTGGCAAATTAATGAATATTTACTAATAAAATCAAATCTGTTTAATTGTACGTAGATCCAATTTAGACTGACATAGAATAGTAAATGTTTCAGAGCTTAGAATCCTCTACTGACTACTAACTACTAAATTGAAGTGAGTTTGTTTAAGCAGGTTTGATATTATTTATAACCTTAACATATCTTAGTTAAATTTTCAATAATTTAAGGTTAAGCTTCAGTAAAAAGATATCTTTATGATAACAAATAAGTATTTATACTGGTTTTGAAGACAGAATTAATGTCTCCTTACTATTTCGTCGATCGGACATTTTAGTCGGCAAAGTAATAGTAAATTCTGTTCCTTGCTCAGAATTAGAAATTACTTCAATTTGACCACAATGCTGTTGCACTATCTGATAACAATTTGTTAATCCTAAACCAGTACCTTGACCAACAGGTTTTGTAGTAAAAAATGGATCAAATAATTTTTCTATAATCTTTGGTGGTATGATCGGACCATTATTCCAAAAACTGATTCTAACTCGATCGCTCTCTATTGTTTCAGTCTTAATTTTTAGAGTAGGAACAAAATCTAGTCGATAATGCGGCTCTTGAGATATTAATTGATTGATTGCATCAACACCATTAAAAATAATATCTAAAAATACTTGATTTATTTTTGCTGGATAACATTCAACTAAAGATAATTTTTCATAGTTTTTAATTACTTTTATATGCTGAATTTTATTACTTAAAATTGCCAGAGTATTTTCAATCTCTTCTTGGAGATTAACAAATTTAGTTTCTGACTCATCAAGGTGAGAGAAATTTCTTAAAGATTGAACAATATGCTTAATTCTTTCTGCCCCAGTTTTCATTGAAGATAAAACTTTTAAAAAATCCTCAGCTAAAAAATCTAAATCAATTTCCTCAATATAATCTTGAATTTCTGGTTTGGGCTGAGGATAATGCTGCTGATATAAATTTATTAACTCTAATAAATCAAGAACATATTGTTTAGCATACTCAGTATTACCATAAATGAAGCTAACTGGATTATTAATTTCATGGGCTACTCCACCCACCATTTTTCCTAAACTAGACATTTTTTCTGTTTGAACAAGTTGAGATTGAGTTTGTTTAAGTTGCTGAAGTGCTTTCGTAAGTTCAATAGTACGTTCTTCTACACGATTTTCTAGAGTTTTGTGAGACATTTCTAGCTGATGAGTGTATTCTCCTACCCATAAAATAAGTTGATTTAAAGAAGTAGCTAATAATCCAACTTCATCCTTTGTATTTACGGTAGCTTGTAATTTAAAATTAGATTTTTTTGTTACTTGTTGAGCAACTTCAGTAAGTTCTTTTAGAGGATTAGCAATTAAACTACTTATATAAATTGCTAAAAATGTCGCTATTCCTAGAGAAGTTAAAACACTAATAAGAATAATATTTTTTTGTAGCTGAGTTACTGTTTTTAAAGCAGCATGAGCTTCATGATCTTGAGCTTCTGCTACTTTCACAATAGTAATTAGTTCTTGTGAGAGGCGCTCGAATTTTAGGTCTACTTGAGTAGCTTTATTTTTACTCAATGAAGTAATAATCATCTGCTGTGCTTGTAGAATTTCTTCTTGCTTTAAGTTAGGAATATCTATTTGCTCCCAGAGATTATTGATATAATTCAAATATGAATTTGTAGCCATTTTGTATGACTTTAATAGTTGCCTATATTCTTTGTTATCTATATCTAGATCGTGAGGATAGTTATCTAGAAAAATAGTAAGTTCATCTAAATTTTCTCTAACTTTATTAACATGCGCTAGAAATTTTGCTTTTTCAAAATCGAGCCAAATTTTTTTAGCTAATGCCGGAACTAAATTTTGTGGATGAGACCGCATCCCTAAAACAGCTTTTTCTAAATCATTGAGAAGATGGCTATGCTTATCTGCAACATATAGTTTTTGTAGCATCTGTTTTTCATATTCTTCTGCAATAACTAACCCTAAAGTAATTCCAATTACAGCAACGCTTATTGCTACAGCATAGCTATAACCGAATTTTTTAGCAATACTCAAACGCTTGAAGAAATTAGCTATCCGAGTTAATTGATTTTTTCTCTTAAATTTAATCAAAAATTTGAACATACTATTTTGATTTCGCCGTGGTATAGAAGAAGTAACTTCTATATATTGAAATTTTTCAGCTTTTTCAGATTGCATAAATCTTATTTTAACTATTATTTTACACAGTCATTTCAGTTATCAGTTGTCAATAAACAGTTAACAAATTAGGACTATTAGAGCATATTATGTGCAAAAGTAATATCATGTCCGGTAGCATCGGTATTGTATAGTAAATAGGGCACAGGGAACACCGGAGCTGGGAACAGGCAAGAAAAAAACTTAAATTTCCTGTAGATATCCACGCTAACTTTTACACAAACGATACCAACGGACATGATATAACACATTGATTTTCCTTGATATTTGGTTATTTTTTCTACCCAATAAAATGTTTATCAAATAAAGATTAAGACAACTAAAGTGCTTGATTTTCAGTATTTTCCGTGGGTTACGGCTAACAGTTAAGAGTTTAGTGAATCAGCATAAATATTATCGCCTTTCGGCGACAGCCGTTGGGCGGAAGCTCTGTTTTAGCAAAGCCAACTCTACGCCTTAAAATAATATTTTAAGAACTGCTGTAACTGGAATTAATCAACCATAAATACATTGCATATCTATTTTTTCATGTCTTTTTTTAGCTCAAATATTGAGTTATTTCTAATTCAACACACCCATTCAGTTTCTACTAATTAGCAGATATTAAGTTTGGTCGAAAAATCCCTGAATCAAAAACTTTAGTTTACTTCTGGATAATTACCGAAGAATTAATAATTAAATAATTAAATAATTAAATGATTGAGGTTTAAAGCCTCCCCTTTCAAGGGGAAACAAGAAAAAATTTTCCTTTTATTCAATCCTCTTCCTTTTAGGGAGAGGTAATTATCAATTATCCATTATCAATTATCAATTATTAAAAAATTATCTTTTATTTTACGGGTTTAATACCCAGCGCAAAAGGGGGTGCTTAAAATTATTTGGGGTTATAAAATACAGAGTGGCCTGCCGAAGAATATCTATAAGTAATTTTCCCTTCTACCTTCTGATTTCTGCCCTCTGTCTTATTCAAGGTGCTATTAAATCACCTTCTCCGATCGCTTGATAAACATCGCGAATAATATTGTAATTACTGTCATTAGCAGCTACTAAACTAGAACCCTGATATTTTTTTGTAGATTCTCCTTCTACTAAAGCTGTAATTAATTTATCTTGACTATTAATAATTAGATTTTGATATTCTTGAGTTAATTGAGAATCTAGGTGGCTACCGACAATGATTACATCACTCGGTAGCAAAGCAGTTTTAGCTATTATAGGAAAGTCCTTTTCTGATGCACCCTCTATTTTCAGTAGATACTGATAGTCTATAGCAGATCCTCCCCAGGCATCAACTTTTCCTTTTCTAAAAGTTTCCAGACTGCCCTCATCCCCTAACATCATAGTTTTTACATCAGATTGAGGATCTAATCCTGCCTCCATCAGTAATTTTGTTGGTCCAAGATGACCACTTGTAGAACCAATATCTGACAATGCTAAAGTTTTATCTTGCAGTTGGGCAGGAGATTTAATTGGACTATCAGCAGAAACAGCAATTACAGCACGATAATTAGGGCGAGTCACTCCAATTAGAGGTATGGCATTTGTCCGAGCATTAATCACAACATATTCTGAAGGCCCAGCAAGTAACAAATCTACTTGATTTAACTGTAAAGTGGCGGCGGCCATGGCAAAACTCTCAACTGGAAAAAAATCAATTTTTACTGCCAATACTTCTTCTAGAGCAGCACGAAATGGCTCATAATCACGTTGTAATTTCTCCTCATCAACAACATCCGTTACTGCAAATCGTAATTTTTGTGGTATTTGTGATTCATTAGTATTGTTTGTTGTAGCAGTACAACTTGTCATAAATAGTAGGGTATAGCCCATAAAATTACGTCGCTTCATATCTTTATTACCAAGTATAATTAGAGCAATTATTGACGAAAAAGTAAGGTCTCAAGCTTCCCCTTTTAAGGTAAGCATTTCCTGCGGACTGCTGCGCAAACAGCTATTAGCGGTCAGCTTTCAGCTTTTTAATGACATTAAATCCGTTAGGAGCAGTATAAATAAAGTATAGAATAAGGGTTGATATTAGATATCTTACTATACTGACATTTGTTTCCATAAATATAATTTATTAAACACTCCGAAGTAAGCGAAAAAGCTTTAATCATGCAACTAAGAACAATAGCTATTAACCTAGTTAATCCGCAGGAAATGCTTACCTTTTAAAAGCATAAAAATAAATCAACTTCAGTAGGAGCTACTGATAACTGATAACTGAAATAAACCTACTCAAAAATATTAACATTTCGATCAAATATAGCAATCAGGAATGAGTTGTGAGAATTGAGGTGTTCCTTAAAAGTGTAAAATATAGCAATTATTATATTCAGATGATACGTTTTTTCTTCTTCTCTGTTCCCAGCTCCGGTGTTCCCAGCTCCGGTGTTCCCTAAAAGTTTCCAATATCTCACAACTCAAATCATATTGCTATAGTATGTTTTTTTTGCTTAAACTATACTTAACCTAATGGCAAACTTTTGTTAAAAATAACTTAATTTTATAGAGATATGATGACTTATAAAAATCATGAAATTTAATTAGAAAATTGTATGGAGCCAATTCAACTGCAAATTCTTCATGCTGCCGATCAAGAAGCAGGTATTCCAGCGATCGAAGATGCTGTTAATTTTTCCGCAGTTATAAATGGTCTGGAAGATGATTTTGAGAATACCTTAAAATTATCCTCTGGAGATATTTATATTGCCGGACCTTTTTTCAACGCTAGTGACGAAATTTATGGCGAACCAGGCATTGGCGATATTTTAATTAACAATGCTTTGGGGTTTCAAGCAGTTGCCGTTGGTAATCATGAATTAGATCTAGGAACACAAGCCTTTGCTAATCTCATTCCAGCTAACTCCGAAATCACCGGGCCGGGAATTGATGAGGGAGGTTATCAAGGTACTCAGTTCCCCTATCTCAGCACCAACATTGATTTTTCCTTTGAATTAGATGATGATGAAGATACCATCGATCTTGCAAACTTAGTTGTAGAAGATGGCGGAGCGCCCCAACTTAATACAATTTCTGGGAGCGTTGTCATTGAAGTAGGCGGGGAAGAAATAGGAATAGTCGGTGCAACTACTCCTGCCTTACCTACCATTTCTTCTACTGGCGATCTTGTTGTTTCCCCCTCAGACAGTGACGATATTGCAGCCTTAGCGGAAATTATTCAAGAAACAGTAGATGAATTAACTGCCACAGGTATTAATAAAGTTATTCTGCTCACCCACATGCAGCAGATTAGTATTGAAGAAGAATTAGCAGAAATTCTGACAGATGTCGATGTCATTATGGCTGGCGGCTCCAACACTCTCCTCGCCACAGAAGATGATATCCTACGAGATGGAGATACTCGGGACGCTTCCTATCCTCTAGAATTTACTTCTCCTAACAATGAACCTGTATTAGTCATCAACACCGACGGCAATTATAAATATGTCGGTCGCCTCATTGCTGATTTTGACGAAAACGGTATTATTACAAGTTTTGACGATGAGTTAAGTGGTGCTTATGCTACAGATGATGAAGGAGTTGACCGAGTTTACGAGGAAGATGTCGATCCTGAAGATGTAGCTGACCCCACAATAGTAGCTGTGACAAATGCTATTAATGACAATATTTCTGACAGAGACGGCAATATTTTCGGTTCCACAGATGTATTCCTCAACGGTACAAGAGGAGATGTTCGTACCCAAGAAACTAATCTGGGAAATTTGACAGCGGATGCAAATTTATTTATTGCCCAAGAATACGACTCTGATGTAGTAGTTTCCATTAAAAACGGTGGTGGTATTCGCGACAATATCGGTCAGTCGTTTATTCCTGCTGGCGGTACTTCCGATGATTTGGTGCAGTTGCCTCCTGCTGGAAACTCTTTTGCAAACAAGGAAGAAGGGCAAATTTCTCAGCTAGATATTGAAAATTCCCTCCGTTTCAATAACGACCTCACTTTACTAACAGTTACCGCAGAAGAACTCAAACAAATTATCGAGCATGGTGTTGCAGCAACTACAGATACTTCAACTCCCGGTCAGTTTCCGCAAGTAGGCGGTCTTGCTTTCAGTTTTGATGCCACTCAACAAGCAATTGAATTTGATGATACAGGCGTTGTCACAGATGGAGAGCGAGTCAGAAGTCTGGCTATTGTGGATGAGAATGGAGCGATCGCTGATGTGGTAGTTAGTGATGGAGAAATAGTAGGAGACGCAGACCGGGAAATTCGCCTAGTAACTCTTGGTTTCCTCGCAGGTGGTGGCGATAGCTATCCTTTTGAACTATTTGGAGAAGACAGAGTTGACTTGGAAGATGAAAGTTTGCCATCAGGAGCAACTAATAATGCTAACTTTACTAATAATGGTACCGAGCAAGATGCCTTAGCTGAATATTTATCAGTTAATTTTCCCGCTAATGGCAACCCTAGTTTCAGCGATGCAGATACACCTCCAAAGGAAGGCGAGCGCATTCGGAGAGTATTATTTGTGAAAGGGACTAACGATAATGATACTCTCGTTGGTGGCGAAACTGACGATACTATTATTGGTGGTCGGGGTAATGACTTCCTTTATGGTAAACATGGGGATGATCTTTTAGAAGGTCGCCTTGGTTTTGACCGCTTGTTTGGTGGTAGTGGTAATGACACTCTCAATGGAGGTCAAGGACGCGATCGCCTCAATAGTGGTCCAGGAGATGATGTAATGACTGGTGGTGCGAGTATTGACCGCTTTATCTTTAATACAACTCAAGCTTATGACCAGGATGATTTGGGAGAAGATAGAATTACTGATTTTGATATAGAGCGAGATATCATTGTCATCAACAGGACAACTTTCACTGCTATTGACAGTGGGGATAGTTTTAATGATGTATTTGCCACTGTTACCAGTGATAATAATGCTGCGACAGAAGATGCTGTCATTGTATACAATACAGATAATGGTAATTTATTCTATAACCAAAATGGTAGTGATGCTGGTTTAGGTAGTGGAGGTCTATTTGTTACATTAGACAATACACCTGTAGTTGATGCTGACAATTTCTCATTTGTTGGATAGTTAGTACAGATATTAGGGGTAATATCATGTTCGGTTGAATATTTATTATTGAGTATAGTAGAGGAGTGGAACTGTTCATCCGGGCATGATATGATATCATTTCATTTCCGGATAATCATTAGACATCTCCAGAAAAGAGGGAACAGGGAACAGGGAACAGGGAACAGGGAACAGGGAAGAATAATTGATAATTTCTGGATAAGAATTGATTTTATTTTTGATTTTTGGAGATGTCTATTGATAAAAAAACCTTTTCTTTCCTTCTGCATTCTGTCTCCTGCCTTCTTCCTTACCTCCTCAAAAGTGTGACTATTCAACCGGACATGATATAAGTCTTGATTTAACTACTCAATTTATCAATTAAATTTCCCACTCTTTCCTGAATATCATCTCTAACCTGCGGAAAAATTTCTGGTTTTTCTGCTGGATCTTCTAGTTGCCAATCTTCAAATACTTCTCGTGTCAACCATTCTGGAGGTAAATTGATACCACACCCACATAATGAAATCACCACATCAAAGTCTTGTGGTTTAAAATCACTCAATGCCTTAGAAGTTTGATCGCTGATATCAATACCAATGTCAGACATTGCCTGAATAGCATGGGGGTTAACCTGACTACCTTCCAAACCCGAACTGGTAACAGCAATTTTATCCTTGCCAAGTCTTTTCGCAAATGCTTCTGCCATCTGGGAACGGGCAGAATTTTTCTTGCACACAAACATTACTCGTTTCATCAAAATAACTCCTGATTTTTTCTTGTAATATCATGTCCGGTTGAACAGTTATAAATAAACGACGAAGGAGACAGGAGACAGGAGGGTAGAAAGAATCATGAAGAAGGAGAAAGTTTTTTGATCGCGCTCTTATCCGGACATGATATTATATCTATCTTTTTTTCCTTTTTTTCAATATTTACCCCAACTTCGGTCTTCCCTCTTCCTTCTTTCTTACTTCTACCAATGGTTGTGTTTTCGGCTATTGTGAGGTTTTCTGTTTCAATTATTATTTGACCTGCGTCTCCACTACCTCTGGTTTCAACTGTTATTCTGCCTTCCCCTAAAATATTGATTGTTTATTGTCGGAGATGTCTATTCCACAAGACATAATATTACTAAGCACAACTCAAAAATTTTTGTAGGAGAGTTCCATGGAACCCTCCTACAAGGTTTTCTGAAGATGTCTATACAAAGCTCTTCTACTTAGATTTTAGTTTTCAGCCTTGTATATATTAAACCTTACTATTTCTTAGCTTCTGCACGCTCTTTAGCTTCCTTAATCACCACTTCTGCCACATTATTAGGGCAAGGTGCATAATGAGAAAACTCCATTGAAAACTGACCTCTACCAGAAGTCATAGTCCGCAAGTCACCAATGTAACCAAACATCTCACTCAACGGTACATCTGCTTTGATACGACTACCAGTTGCGGCAGCATCTTGAGACTTAATCATTCCCCGACGGCGGTTGATGTCTCCGATCACGTCACCAACATGATCGTCAGGTGTAAACACATCGACCTTCATTATTGGCTCGAGTAACTGAGGAGCAGCTTTAGAAAAAGACTGTCGATAGCCAGCTTTAGCCGCTATTTCAAAAGCGATCGCCGAGGAGTCAACCGGGTGATAAGCACCATCCATCAATGTGAACTTCATATCCACACAAGGGAAACCAGCTAACATACCTTTTGTAAAGCTAGTCTCAAAACCTTTTTGCACGGCTGGCCAAAATTCTCTGGGCACATTTCCACCAGTCACCTTTGACTCGAATTGGAAGCCAGTACCAGGTTCCCCAGGCTCCATAACATAATCAATCTTACCAAATTGACCAGAACCACCAGACTGCTTTTTGTGAGTATAACTATCTTCAAGGCGCTTGGTAATAGACTCGCGATAAGCTACCTGTGGCTTACCAACTTCTACATCAACCCCATAAGTCCGCTTCAGAATATCAACCTTGATATCTAGATGCAACTCACCCATACCCTTGATAATAGTTTCATTACTTTCCTGATCTGTCTCAACTCGGAAAGAAGGGTCTTCGGCGACCATCTTGCTCAATGCCATGCCCAGTTTTTCTACAGAACCTTTGTCCTTTGCTGCTACAGCAATAGAAATTACTGGATCTGGGAACACCATCGGTTCTAAAGTTGCAGGGTTTTTGGGGTCACAGAGAGTATGGCCAGTTTGGACATTCTTCATACCAACGATAGCAATAATATCACCAGCTTGAGCTGATTCAACCTCTTCGCGAGAGTCGGCATGCATTTCCACCAAACGTCCAATTCGCTCAGTTTTACCTGTAAAAGTATTCAGCACTGTCTCACCTTTGGACAACATACCAGAATAGATGCGGGTAAAAGTTAAAGCACCATATTTGTCGTCCATAATCTTGAAGGCCAAAGCACGCAGAGGCTTCTCAGGGTCAACATAAGCTACGTTACCAGTCTCATTACCTTCTAAGTCAATCTCTGGTTGTGGCTTAACTTCTGTAGGATTAGGTAGATAATCTACAACTGCATCAAGTACCAACTGTACGCCCTTATTCTTGAAAGATGAACCACAGTAGGTAGGGAAGAAAGCTAGTTCGTTAGTTCCCTTACGAATACAACGTTTGAGGGTGTCAATATCTGGTTCTTCTCCTTCCAGATATTTTTCCATGACATCATCGTCTTGCTCAATCACAGTTTCAACCAAAATTTCCCGATATTTCTCGACATCATCAGTCATATTCTCTGGGACATCTTTAACTTCATATTTGGTTGGATCTCCAGAATCATCCCAAACCCAAGCCTTGCGGGTGAGCAGATCCACAACTCCCACAAAATCATTCTCAATACCAATAGGTAATACCATTACTAATGGCTTGGCCGCCAGTATATCTTCAACCTGCTTCACAACCCTGTAGAAATCAGCCCCTGTCCGGTCAAGCTTATTTACATAGATAATCCGAGAAACTTTAGAATCGTTGGCATAGCGCCAGTTGGTTTCAGACTGAGGCTCCACACCACCAGAGCCACAGAATACACCTACACCACCATCAAGTACCTTGAGAGAACGATATACCTCGATGGTAAAGTCAACGTGGCCAGGGGTATCAATAATATTTAATTGATGGTCTTTCCAGAAGCAGCTTGTAGCGGCAGACTGAATTGTAATACCCCGCTCTTGCTCCTGTTCCATAAAGTCTGTTGTGGCTGCACCTTCGTGGACCTCACCGATTTTATGGATTTTTCCGGTTAGTTTTAAGATTCTTTCGGTGGTGGTGGTTTTGCCTGCATCAACGTGGGCGAAGATGCCGATATTGCGATATTTAGTGAGGTCTTTTTTCATAGTTTACTCTCTTGTTAGGTACTACACTTATAATACTTAAGTATTACATATAAGCTCTATATTTGGCCTTAGCAGCTAGGAGAGAAATCACTACACAGATTTCTGCTAGTTAGCTGGCCCTTAGCTGCGACTTTTCAAACATTAGGCTTTAAATATCTATTTTATGCCCATTTATCCCCATAGTTATATTGCTGATTTTGACATACTCTTCACTTTTACGTTTACAAAATGAAAAGCTGATTTTACTCAATTTATACAATTTTTCTT